>JBKSMT010000072.1:0-4796 GCA_046881945.1 Clostridia bacterium | reverse complement strand
ATATTAAACTATTCGCAAAATACAGATTTTGCGAAAACATATAACTTTTTTGCCATTTGAATTAAAAGATATTTTGATTTCAGCAATTTTTTATAAATTTACTTATAGTTTTATATTTTTATAATTTCATATGTAATAATTTATCTTTATGTATAACGATTATTAATTTTTTTAATTTTAACGTATTAGAATATAATTTTAATTTAAACTTAGTTGACCAAATCCTTAACTTAAAACAACATCTCGGCTCTCAGAGCATTTTAGATTTTAAGCGTAAAATTGAAATTTTACATAAGTAATAAAAAATAATATACACTTATACTAATTAACAATAAAAAAGACTTGATTTAATCAAAACCAAGTCTTAATATTCAAATTAAAAGATATATCATTAAACAACATATTGTGTATATAATATATTGTTATACCAATTATTTAGAGGTTTTAGGAAGAATTTTAGTTTTGCCACCCATATATGGACGAAGTACTTCAGGCACTGTTATTGAGCCATCTTCGTTATAGTTATTTTCAACCAAGGCAATTAATCCACGAGGACTAGCCACTACGGTATTATTTAATGTATGAACTAAGTATGTTCCATTTTCGCCTTTGGTGCGAATATTTAATCTACGGGCTTGAGCATCACCTAATGTTGAGCATGAACAAACTTCAAAGTACTTTTGTTGACGTGGGCTCCATGCTTCAATATCGCATGACTTAACTTTAAGGTCAGCCAAATCACCTGAACAACAATCTAATTGACGTACAGGGACATTCATATTATTAAATATTTCAACTGAATATGACCACATTTTATTATACCAGTCCATGCTATCTTCAGGTTTACATAATACAATCATTTCTTGCTTTTCGAATTGATGTACGCGATAAACACCACGTTCCTCAATGCCGTGAGAGCCGATTTCCTTTCTAAAACAAGGTGAATATGAGGTCATTGCAATAGGAAGTTCTGCCTCCTTAACTATTTGGTCCTTAAATCTACCTATCATACTATGTTCACTAGTGCCTATTAAATATAAGTCCTCATTTTCAATCTTATACATCATGGCGTCCATTTCCTCAAAACTCATAACGCCTGTAACTACATCGCTACGAATCATAAATGGAGGAATACAATATGTAAATCCCTTGTCAATCATATAATCACGACCATAAGCAATCATAGCCTCATGTAAACGCGCAATATCGCCCATTAAGTAATAAAATCCTGCGCCACTTGTACGGCCAGCGCTTTCCTTATCTAAACCTCCAACACGTTCGAATATATCAGCATTATAAGGTATTTCATAACTAGGAACTTTAGGTTCGCCATAACGCTTAACCTCAACATTTTCGCTATCATCTTTACCAACGGGAACGCTGTCATCAATAATATTAGGTATCGCCATCATATTCTTTTTTAGTTTAGCACTTAAGTCGGCCTCTTTAGCTTCAAGTTCAACAATTCGGTTGTTAATATTAACAACTTCTTGCTTTTTGGCATTTGCTTCATCTATTTGTTTATTACGCATCAAAGCACCTATTTCACTACTTTTGGCATTACGGCTAGCACGCAAATTATCACACTCAGTTCGTAGGTCACGCACTTGTGTGTCAAGTTCTAATATCTCATCTACTAGTGGAAGTTTGTGTTCTTGAAATTTCTTTTTAATATTTTCCTTAACTTTATCAGGGTTTTTTCTAATCAAATTAATATCAATCATAGCTTTCTCCTATTTATAGTATATCACTTTATATTTGTTTTGGCAAGCATCAATAATATTTTTTATAAAAATTTATTAAAATGTTTTGATTTTGCGAATAGTTATGATATAATTTTAATATGAGTGAAAATTATTTTTTAGATAGAAATCGTAAAAATTTGCGACAATTAAATATGGTTCTAGATGAACTTCCATCTTTTTGTAGTATTTATTTTGTAGGTATTGCTTCACGTACTACCCCACTTACACGTCTTAATTATGCTCGTGACCTTAAAATTTTCTTTATGTACTTAACTAACTTTGAAAGAGGATTTTTGAACAAAAATAACCAAAATATTCAAATTGAGGATTTAAATAAAATAGATAGTTTAACAATCGAACGCTTTGTAGCTTATCTAATCAGTTATGATAACGAGGAAGGCGTAATCCGTAGTAATGCTGACCGAGGTCTTGCGCGTAAACTTTCAAGTGTCAGGTCTTTTTTCCAATTTATGTTTGATAAAGACTTTGTTAAATCAAATGTTGTTACTAAGGTTAAAATGCCAAAAATAATTAAAAAAGATATTATAAAACTAGAAACTGACGAAGTGGATACCCTACTAAAAACTAGCGAAACACTACAAGGTTTTACCGAACACCAACAAAAATATAATGAAAGATTTATCCCGCGTGATAATGCTATGCTTGCCCTATTCTTAGGTACAGGAATTCGTGTAAGCGAACTTGTTGGATTAAATATTGACGATATTGATTTTAAATATAATAGTTTTAAAGTTACACGTAAAGGTGGTGCGCAAGCAATATTATATTTTTCAGATGAAATAAAAGATGCTTTAGTTAAATATTTAGAACTGAGAGATACTTTTAAATTACCAGAAACTGAAAAAGCATTATGGATTAGTATTCAAGGCAAACGTATGGGAGTTAGGTCCGTTGAAAATTTGGTTAAAAAATATGCACGTATCTCTGCCCCATTGAAAAAAATTAGTCCACATAAACTACGAAGTACATATGGAACTAATTTGTATAACGAAACCAAGGATATCTCGGTTGTTGCCGAAGTGTTAGGTCATAAAGACGTTAATACAACTAAAAAATATTATGCCGCTATTAGCGAAAGTATTCGAAAACAAGTTGCAGATAAGGTAAAATTATATAAAAATCAAGAAGATTCGAACTAATGTTTGACAAAATGCGACAAATATGTTATAAGTTATAGAACATTAAAGTGAAAATGTTGTAATTTTAATTACATTAGGAGATTTTTATGCGAAAAATTGATGCTGCGTATGAATATATTAGAGATTATATTACTAAAAACGAATACCCTCCCACCATACGCGAAATTGGTGATGCAATAAATGTAAAGTCCACTTCCACAGTTGCTTATTACTTACGTAAACTTGAAGAAAGTAATAAAATTGTTAAAGGTAGTTATAAAAACAGGTCTATTCAGTTAATGGAAAATATGGCTACTACATTTAATAGTACCGATTTGATTAACATACCATATATCGAAAGCCTTGAGGAAGGTAAACCTTTGATGTCGCAACAAAATATTAAAAACCGATATATGCTTTCAGGTGGAGTATTTAAGGGTATTGATATGTTTGTAATACCAGTTAAAGATAATGCCATGAAAAGTAGTCATATAATGAAAGGTGATAAGGTTATTGTTAGCAGGCAAAACGTAGGTAAAAATGGTGAAATAATTGTTGCAATGATTGGATCTAGCTATGTTATTGCACGTGTGTTTAAAGAATTTTCTATGTATAAATTACAATTCGATAATGCTGATTTTCAACCAGTTTATGCTGAAAAATTAACTATTTTAGGTAAGGTTGTTGGTGTTATAAGAAACGAAATAATATAAGGGGTTATTATGAGTCAATATATACAAATATTTAAACAATGGTATCGTTTAGCACGTCCAAACAAAAAATATTGGATTTTGCAATTTATTTCGGTTACAATACCAAGTATATGTTTAGTATTCGAGTCGTACTACTTGGCAAAAGTTACAACTTGCGTAAGTGCTGGTAATTGGAGTTATGCTATTGCTAACCTTATTATCGCATTTGCAATACTTGTAATACGTACATTTTGTTGGGACTTTAATTATCGTAATACATTTAAGTTGGTTGGTAGGTCTTACCTCCGTATTCAAAAACAGTTATATGATAAAATTATAGGCTCTACTGATACTAATTTAAATACAAATTCTAAAGAAAAACTTATAAATATTATGCATGGCGCGGTATATGATACTAGTAACTTTGCAGATATAATTTGTAGTAAATATAGATTTTTAATATCAGCCTTTATATGTATTGGATATGTAATATTTGCTAATTTGTATATAGGTTTAGTTATGGTGGCGGTGTTTATTTTAAATATTATAATTTTACGTAAAATCAATGATAAAATATCACGCGCTGTAAAGCAAACCAAAGTATGTGTTGACCACGAATATGAAGCCTTTTCAGACGCTATTGAATCACAAAACTTTGTTGAAGAATTAGGTATTAAGGAAAAAGTTCGTGATAAAACTCTAGATGCTAGTTATGATTATATGAAATCTAAATACAAGTATAATGTAGCATATTCATATTTGGATAACTATTTTTACATGTTATATCGATTTGTAAGATTTGGCTTAACTATTGCATTAATCTTCCTATTAAAAGGCGATTTAATTACCCTAACCGCCTACTTTGTAATGGTTTCGTATATAGCTGATACGTTAAGTTACAATAATGATTTTTGTAAGTTATTTACCGAACTAAAAAATGTAGATGTGGCGGTAACCCGCGTTAATATAATATTAAATTTTGATGACCGTAAAACACTTAACTTAGGCGATATTGATAGCACAAATAGTGGCTGTGAAATAGACTTTATTGATGTGTATTACACTGCCGATAATGATGAATTTAAACTTCAAAATTTATATGACGTGTCGTTCCATATCGATAATAATGAATGCGTTGTGTTTAAAGGCGACCGTTCAAGTGGTAAACGTACAATATTTTACTTATTAAGACGTATGGTAGAAGTAAATTCAGGTGAAAT
>JBKSMT010000071.1:0-3208 GCA_046881945.1 Clostridia bacterium | reverse complement strand
TGAAGACCAACAATTTGCTATAGATGAATTTTATAAAGAAAAATTAAGAGATAATGGAAATAATGAAGAACTTGCCAAAAAAGAGACTGATGAATATTGCGCTAAAGTAGGTTTTAGCGAACATCACTCTGGACTTGCCGTTGATTTGATTATTCCAACAGCAAATGCGACTATCCCCGATAAAATAAAAACATTATACAACTCACCAAAATACGCTAATAAGCTTGGTTTTATATTTAAACGTATGATAATGGAAAAACATGGATTTATCCTCACATACCCTCAAGACGATCGTATTGAAGAAATTACTGGTATGAAACATAACGAAGGCTGGCATTGGCGATATGTTGGCGCAAGTCACTCTAAAATGATTGCAAAAATACGTGAACGTGTTAGCCACAAATTAAATAAACCTTATGAAATATTTTTAGAAGATTATGTTGAATTACTTAATAAACAAACATACGCGATAGATGAAGAACAATATATTGATGAAGTTAGCGATTTATTTATAAATGAAATTTTAAAATTAGAAAATACAGACATTCAAAGTTTATAGTTAAAAAAAGTATACAAATTGATTGTATACTTTTTTTATATTAAGATTTTCTGTTCTTTTTAGCGTCTTCCTCAACAACTTTAACCGCGTCGCTAAGTTTTACTGATACTATCTTTGACACACCTTTTTCCTGCATTGTAACACCAAATAGCGAATCGGCAAGCTCCATAGTAGGCTTACGGTGAGTAATAACAATAAATTGAGTATCTTGCGAGAATCTTTTTAGGTAACGCGCATATCTTTCGATATTATTATCATCAAGTGCAGCTTCAATTTCGTCTAGGAAACAGAAAGGCATTGGACGAAGTTTCAGTATTGCAAATAGTATTGCAATAGCTGTCATAGTTTTTTCACCACCACTCATAAGTGTTAGATTATTTTTAATCATCTTACCTGGAGGGCAAGCCTTAATTTCAACACCAGCACTCAATGGGTCTTCGCTAGGAAGTAACTCTAGGCACGCTTCACCACCACCAAACAATTCTTTAAACACCTTAGTAAAGTTGGCATTAATCTTTTCAAATTCGGCATTAAATTTTTGAAGCATTTCACTAGATAAATCAGCAATAATCTTCATTAAGTCGGCTTCAGCTTTTTGCAAATCTGCAACTTGAGTACTCATTTCCTCGTATCTTGCACCTTCAGTTTTGTATTCCTCAATAGCATTTATATTAATTGAACCCAGTGAAGCAATTTGTGTTTTGATACGACTAATTTCAATCATACCTTCCTTAATATCAAATTCGTCTTTTCTAAATGGCAAGCAATCATTATATGTCATTTCATATTCTTCATATATGCGTTCTTGCATATTTTCGATATCAAGGTCCACTTTTTGCAATTTATTATCTTCTTGATAAATCTTATTTTGCAAACGTGAGATTTCGGCTTGAATTTCACCTTTCTTTTCATCAATTTCCTTAATCTCATTTAAAATTGAGGCTTTTGATTGGTCGTATGTACTTAACTTAGCATTAAGTCTTTTAAGTTCCTCACCCACTCCTGATTCATCAACATCACGCATTGCTTCGGCTTGAATAGATTTAACTTGATTAAATATTTCCTGTTGCTTAGAATATTCCATCTTAACGCGACTAATTTCTTGCTCAATTTGAGCCATATTACGTTCGCAACGTTCAATTTCAAATTCTAAAGATTTAATCTTTTCCTCACTGCTGGCTATTTTAATCTTAAATTCGGTTATATTTGTGGTATATTCTTCACGCTTAGTTTTTAGTTCTGTATACATCGATTGACTGTTAGATGAACTTTCGTTAACCTTTATTTGTGAAGATGTAATATCACTTTCCAAACTATCAACACTATCAATTTTTTGTTGCAATTCTTGTAAATATTGCTTAGCAAGTATTAATTGAGCTTCATATTGTTTGATATCAGTATTTAAAGCACTAGATTTATCTTGTAATGCTTGCAATTTTGATATTTTAGAAGCAAATTCAGTGTTAAGTTGTTGTAATTTTACTGAATTTTCTTCCCTTGATTGACGAAGTGTTACAACCTTAGCCATCATTTCTTGATTAGATTTTTCAAGGTCTTGCAAATATTTAGTATTCTTTTCAATATTTTTAGTTAATTCCTTGATCTCGTTTTCCTTACCAATTACTGAAGTTTCGTTTGATTTTTTGCTACCTCCTGACATTGAGCCTTGAGGCGAAAGCACATCACCTTCAAGAGTAACTATTTTAAACGAATATCCACTATCTCGTGCAATTTTAACAGCATTATCCAAAGTGTCTACAATTACAGTGCTTCCAAGCAAACTATCAATAACTTTACTATATTCGCTAGGATATGAAATCAATTCACTAGCCACACCTAAACAACCCTGGCTTGATAAAAATCTTCGGTCATTAGGCATTAAACTTCTTGGTTTAACCGCAGTCATAGGTAAGAACGTTGCACGACCAATCTTGGTAGATTTTAAGTAATCAATTAATACTTTAGCATCTTCCTCATTTTTAGTAACAATATTTTGAACGCTTGCACCAAGTGCAATTTCAATTGCGGTAGCATATTGTGGCTTAACTTCAATAATATTACCTATAACACCCTTAATAGCACTTGATAATTGATTATTAGTTCCACTATCCTTAAGCAAACGTTTAACAGCTACTTGATACCCTTCGAAATTTGCTTGAAGGTTCTGCAATAAATCCCTACGGTTAGTATCGTTAGATATTGATGACTTGTATGAGAATATTTCGTTATTAAGCATACCTAACTTACTTTCCAACTCTTGTAAATTTGCTTTGTTGTAACCTATTTCATCTTCAGCCGATTCCTTTTGTTTGCCTACCAAATCAACATCTTTTGAAAATTCATTTATTTGTTTATCTAAACTCTCTAAATCAGACTTTAATATATTTAATTTTTCAGTATCGGCTAGCACATTTGTTTGCATTGCATCACGCTTTGCAATCAAAGCCGACATATTCGACTTAATATCTGTTAACTTTTCAAGGTTATCAATATATGCACGATGACTTGCTTCCTTACTGTCTTCGTTTTCAGTAATTCTGTCAATCAATTCAAGGTATTCACTAGATAATTTTTCGCTTTCAATACGCAATGCCTTCAAGTTCTTTTCTTCATCAAGTTTACTTACAACGGCGGTATCATATAATTGCT
>JBKSMT010000070.1:0-1579 GCA_046881945.1 Clostridia bacterium | reverse complement strand
AAAAATACAAATCTTTTGAACTACTTTCCTATATTTTTAAGATTTTCCAAAATCGTACTGGAAAAATATGGTTGAAGTGGTTTTATAGTAGCGTTTTTCATTAATATTTCCATAAGTTTTATGTATGTAATGCCAAGTCCTTCAAATAAGTAATACGCAAGCGAACCTGGTATTGTATTAATCTCATTTAGGTAGATTGTGTCATTATTTTGGTCATAAAGATAATCAATTCTAACAACCCCATTAAGTCCTAAATGTTGATAAATACGTTTAGTATACTCATAAATCAAACCTTGCTTATCTTTGTTTATTTCGGCAGGAATAATGCGAGTTTTATCCATACTTATATACTTATCCTCAAAACTAAGTATGTCACTTTTATTAACAGGTTGCTCAATTTGACTAAGTATAATATTTTCGCCATCACGCACTACTGCACAATTATATTCAATTAGCGGACTAATCTCTCGTTCAATCAACACTTTATCATCCAAATGTAGCACAATATCAATATTTTCACTTAAATGCTCAAAATCACTTTTAACCACGCCAATACTTGAGCCTAAACCACAAGGTTTAACAATTACACTATTACCTAAATTTTTAATTTTGTCCACATCTCTACTATACTTATCCACAACCACATATTCCACAATAGGTATATCCAAACTTTGCGCCACCAGTTTAGCATAAACTTTGTCCATGCATACACTACTTGCTTGCATACTAGCACTAGTACAAGGAATATTATTAAAATCAAGCAAAGCCTTAATACTTCCATCTTCGCCAACACCACCATGACAACAATTTATAATACAGTCAATTTCGCTTATAAATTTCAACTTCTTATTAGCAACTTTGTACAATCCTTTATTGAATATGCTTACTTGAGTTGCCTTTTTAATTAAAATATCTTTATTGATATAATCTGCTGGTGTTGTTTTATCTACCAAGTATAGTAAATTATCCTTAGTACAATACAAAAGACCTATTTTGTATCTATCCTTTAAATTACCATAAGTTTGAAGCGCGGTAACAATCGATACATCATGCTCAACCGACGCTCCGCCAAAAACAATAAATAAATTTTTCATAGTATTATATATGCTAAAGATTGCAAAATTTGAACAAGTAACTAAAAATATAATTTAGTTCATATATAACAATATGACTTTTTTGTACAAAACTTATGAAGTCGAGTATGAATACTTATTTAGTAACCACTCTAAAACAATACTGCTACTTCATGGCTGGGGAGGAAATAAAAATAGTTTTGCAAAGGCTAAAAAGTTTTTTAAAAATCAATACAATATCTTAAGTATTTCATTTCCTCCTTTAAATTTATATACTAATGATTACAATCTATCACAAAACGAAAGTATTGTACCCCTTACTATGTACGACTATCGAAATATCGCACTAAGTATACTAACAATTTTAAATCTTAATTCAATTATCATTATTTGCCATAGCTTTGGACTTAGGGTTAGCCTAATGCTAGCAACCTCAAATATAAGTATTATCAAAATTATTATAACTGGCGGTGCTGGTATAAGATTAAAATCTAACTTTTTCAAAA
>JBKSMT010000069.1:0-2958 GCA_046881945.1 Clostridia bacterium | reverse complement strand
TCATGCGCACATAAGTTGATCTGTTTTTTCCAAAATCAAGAAATTCGCTAGCTTGACGATAAGTCTTTGTATGATGGTCATACACAATACGTTCTTCCCATTTCATATCCAAATTTTCTTCTAAAACTTCTTGTATATTATCCAATTTGCTTGAACTCATATTTTCATTTTCTTCCTTTATTTCTTTTTTATCTTTTATCTGTTCGTTTGTTAAGTTTTGATTTAAGTAACGTATACTATCTAGATATTTTTTCCACGATACTTTGCTAGGCTTTATTCCGCTTAATAATAAATTATTATTATCAACACTAATAACAATCGTATTACGCACTTGTCCTTTCATCATAATAGCAATCACGTTTAATTTGTCACCACGATAGTCATTAAGTCTCGCACTACGCACCTTGCCTTTATCGTGAATTTTAAACCCTTGCCAGTCCAACGAGTGATACTCTAGTACATAATTATATACGTCTTGTAATTTATATCTTCTAGCCATAAATACACCTACTTAGCCACTATTACTTGTGAATAACGTATAACTTTATCTCCCATCACAAAGCCCTTAAAGCATTCCTTAATGATATCACCACTTTCATGGTCAGGGCTTACTTCGCTACCAATTGCTTGATGGAAATTAGGGTCAAATTTGCCACTAACATCAATTGCCTTAACACCTATCTTTTCAAGTGTGTTAAGTATGCCTTTTTCGATATATTGAATACCCATAAGAGTATTAGGGTCAGTAATATATTCCGTAGCCATTTTAAAGCTATCTAATGCTGGTAGAAATTCGGTAATTGCTTGATTAAATCCATTTGAATACGCCTTAGATATATCATTTTGCGTACGCTTACGGTAATTATCAAACTCAGCCCTTAGGCTTAATAATTGCTTAAAATATGCATCAGCAGTACTTTCTTCCTCAACACTTTCGCCACAACCACATTTACATTTATCATCTTCTTCCACTTGGTTTGCAGTATAGTCTGTTTCGCTAGTTTGATTATCACAATCTTCCGCGAACTCGTCACTACAATCATCTACATCTTCAAATACACTCACATCTTCTGCGTCTTGCTCGCACTCGCAAGCGTCATTATCAATTTCTTCTTCCTCAGTTTTATCGCACTCACACTTGCAATTCGAATCGCAAGTACATTCCTCACAACACTTATTATCAGCCGTGCAATTACAATCGTCACCACAATCACATTTATGGCAACAATCACATTTATTAATATCCTTTTCTAATTCTTCCAAAACTAATCTCCTTTTTTATTTAAATTTTCAGCTTGACTAACAATAAATTTCAATGCTGCCGCCAAACTTCCATAATCCACACGCTTAGGACCTACCAAAGCAATAGATGCAATGCTTACACCATCAATAATAATCGGTGCACTAAGCATCATACCACCTTTTAATTTGTCATTTTGATTTTCATCACCAATAACAAAACTAAGTTCTGCGCTATCAGTAACCGCATTAATAACATCTTCACCATCTTCAAGAAATGATAACACTCCCTTAGCCTCGTCAAACTCGCTAGATGTTATATTATTAAGTACTTTTGACGTATTCTCACTAGATATATCCAGTTTGGTTTTAACCACATTTTGAAGTGCTAAAGTAACGCTATCAATAAGTGCTTTAAACTCAAACATTTGAGCCCCCGCACGCAAACATACATCAGCCACGTTATCAACCATATATTTAATAGTTTTACCCTTGAAATGCTCAGTTAAATAACTTGAAGCATCTCGGCAAGCGTCCCTATCAATATCAGGGTCTAGAACTAAATTATCGTCAATTACGCCCGCAGTAGTTTCCACCAGCAATAACGCATCTTTTTGAATAAGCGGAATAATCTTAATATCCACTATTGTCAAATTTTCGATACCATGTTGAACCAAAATTGTAGGACAATTAGTAACCTTACTTAATCTTTTAGCTAGAGATGATAATGTACTTACAAGGTTAACACTCTTAACCTCATAATTATCCTTAACCTGTTGCAATGCTTTCACATCTAACTTGCTATTTGTCAATATTTCATTTACATAACACCTATACGCAAGGCTTGTAGGCACACGTCCGCCCGAAGTGTGTAATTGTTGCAAATACCCCATTTGCTCCAATGCATTTAACTCGTTCCTTAATGTCGCCGTACTCACGTCACTAAATTTAACACTTAAACCCGCGCTTGTAATAGGTTGTGGCTTTTTAATATATTCATCCACCGCGTAAAGTAAAATGTCCTTTTTCCTTTGACTTTTAATTTCCACGTATTATCTCCTTTTTAGCACTCTTAACTTAAGACTGCTAACACTATTATATGCGCATTGCTTACATTTGTCAACTATAAATGCCAAATTTTTTTAACTTTTTTTGTAAAATTTTGTAGTTCAACTTAATTAAGCACCCTCAAATAAAAAAAACAAGGAAACATCCTTGCTTTATACTTTAATATAGTTGCTGGTCTTCCCAATTCTTACGTTTATTTGCCTCACGCATATCTTTCATTGTTATGTGGCTTTGTTCAAAGAATAATGGCAAATTATTTTGTTTGGCATAATTATTTGACTCAATTATCGATGCCTCAGCTAACTCGTACAACCTATCGATTATAACCTGCATTTCGTTAGCAAAATTAACATACTCCTTACTAGGTGTATCATTATTAAATACAATATCCTCCAAAGTATATGCAGTATATATACAGCTTAGCGCTCTGGTTCTCAAATGTTGGATAGCCTTTTCAACACTTTTCTCATAATCTTTTTTTATATGTTCATCGCTATGTGTACGTAATGCGCAAGTTCTAAAATTCAAATCCGCCAAATTTAATTCACTATCCATATTATTAAAAATCATTTTTAATATTAATTTATTAGTTTTATAATACCTTTTAAGTATATCATAATATTGCTTATTTAATTGTTTTATTTCTTGTTT
>JBKSMT010000068.1:0-3340 GCA_046881945.1 Clostridia bacterium | reverse complement strand
TCAATCGCAAGAGCAAATTCCAAAAGGAACGTGAAAAAGTAGAAAAGGCAAAAAACAAATAATTTGAGTTTAATAAAAGGGGTGTGGTTTTAACCATGCCTCTTTTTTAGTGAAAAATGAAGAATTAAGGTTTGGCTTATATTAAATTTTAAAAATATGGCAAAAATCAAATTAAATTCATAAAAAATAAATAAAAAATATTGAAAAAATCACAAAAAAAATTTAAAAAGGGTATTGACAAGGTGCTTATTGTATTGTACAATACAAGCGGAGAAGAAAATTATGAAAGCTGAAATTTATTTTGACAACGCTTCCACAACCAAGATGAGTGCGGAAGTGTTACAAGCAATGATGCCTGTGATGACCGAGTGTTATGGTAATAGCAATTCGGTGCATGGTGTAGGTCGTGACGCTAACAAGTATATTGATGAGGCAAGGGATACCATTGCTAAAACATTAAACGTTAGCCCTAGCGAAATTTATTTTACATCGGGCGGTACTGAGGCTAATAACTGGGCAATTATAGGTATTGCAATGGCAAACAAGGGTAAAGGCAACCACATTATTACCTCTAAGTTTGAACATCATTCGGTGTTAGATGCATGTGAGTATTTGGAAAAAAATGGTTTTGAAGTAACATACCTAGATGTTGACCATAACGGATTTGTTAATTTTGCTGAACTTATTGGGGCTATTCGTCCTGACACAATCCTTATTTCAATAATGTCGGCTAATAACGAAGTGGGCACTATTCAAAACATTAAGGCTATTGCTCAAACCGCTAAGGAATACGGAATTATTTTCCATACTGACGCAGTTCAACTATATGGTTCTATGAATTTTGATTGTCAAGATTTGGGTATTGATGCCTTAAGTATATCTTCACATAAGATTTACGGTCCTAAAGGTGTTGGCGCACTTTATATTAGCAACAAGATTGATATTGATAATATCCACTTTGGTGGTAGTCAGGAACGAGGTCGTCGTGGTGGCACGCTTAACGTGGCTGGCATTACAGGATTTGCAAAGGCAGCGGAAGTGGCTTATCGCGATTTAAAACAAAACCAATACAAACTTAAAACGCTTAGCGAATATTTTGTTGCTCAACTTACACGTGAAGTGCCTGACGTAATTATCAATGGTTATGATAAGCAAAAATTATCTAAGATTGTAAGTGCTACATTTGTAGGTATTGATGGTAGCGCATTACTTATGATGCTTGACCTTAAGGGTGTGTATGTAAGTACTGGTAGCGCATGTATGTCACATAGTATTGAAGTATCACACGTGCTTAAAGCAATGGGTATGAGTGACGACCTAGCTAAAGGTACTATTAGATTTAGCTTTTCTAAAAATAATGAATATGAGGAAGTTGATATAGCAGTTGCAATAATCAAGGAGTGTGTTGAAAAATTACGTAGTTTTTCACCAACATATTCATCAAAATCTACTTTAAAGCAAAAGAGAGGTAGAAAGAAGAAAGATGAAAACGTGTAATAGAAAAATTTTAGAATTGTTTTATAATGCAAAGCATACTGGACGTATATCAAAGCCTGATGCCATTGGTCGCGTGGGAGAAGATGATGACGGCTTGGTTATTGAACTTACTTGGCGTGTGGTTGGTGGTGTTATTGCTGATGCTAAGTTTAGGGCGTTTGCTAACCCTAATGCAATAGCAATTACTTCACTGATGATTGATAACATTATTGGCAAAAGTATTGATGATGCTCTTTTGATAAATGAGGATATTATTATTGATAATCTTGGTGAATTTTTACCTGAATACCTTGAAGCATACGATATGGTACGCGAGGCGATGCATGAGGCATATAATAATTATTTAAAGCGTGAAAATCGTAAGGTTGAAAAGGTTGATGAAATAACTTATGAACAATATATAGCAAATCAACAACTTGTTGAAGATGAATTTGAAGATGTTGAATTTGACTTTATGAAAGTTCAACGTCAATTACAAAGTGAAAATATTTCAACTGAAAAGCGTGGACGCGGAAGACCTCGTAAGATAGTGGATGAAAGTCAAGTAGTTGAAGTAGGCGAGAAGCGTGGACGTGGTAGACCAAGGAAGGAAGTAGACCCTAACCTAGTAGTTGAAATTGGCGAAAAACGCGGTAGAGGAAGACCTCGTAAAATAGTTGACGAAACTGAAATTGTGGAAGTGGGTGAAAAACGCGGACGCGGAAGACCTAAAAAGGAAATTAAATTTAGTTTGCCATCTGACTTAGATGATGTAATAGGTGATGAAGAAGTTGAACAATTAATTAATGGCAATAGTAATAAGCACACTGAGGTGGAAATTGAGCCTGTGATTGTTGAGAATAAGAAGGTTGCTTCAACTAGTATTCTTGACGAAGACGAAGATACTTTTGGTGCTGATTATGATTTGTTTAAGTCAAATATTAGAAACATCTTGTCAGGTAAGGAAGTTAATAATCACGAATACAATCGTAATGTGGCTACTAAGGTTGAAGCCATTACAACTGAAAAGACTAAAGAACAATTAGATGATGAAGATAATATTGCTGAGCATAAACGTGGACGTGGCAGAACTCGTAATGAAGTTGATGAAACTGAAGAAGTAGAAGTAGATGAAAAACGTGGTCGCGGAAGACCTGAAAAGATTGTAATTGAGCAAGTTGAACCACAACAAAGCACGGAGACCGCTAAACCACGAGTTGAACCAATTAATTCATTAACTCGTAGTTTGACACCTAACTCATTGCCTAGCCATAGTAGTCAAGATATTGTATTTGCATCAAAAAACGTAACTACAACTAATGTTAATATAAATGTGACTAAAATTACTACTAGCGTGGAAGATAACAAAACTTTGAGTGATGATTATTCGCACAATGCATCAATTTCACAACACAAGGTTGAAATTAACACCCCTTACTTCGCTAAAGATGATGAAATCGACCTAGATGATGATGAAATTAATAACAACCTATTAGATGATTACGACGATAATTATAAAAATAAATATGAAAATGAAACAGACAATGATTACGATGAAGACACTGATGAAGATATTGATGCGTCACATATCAAGGACGAAGCTCCAACTGGAGGTTTAGAGGATTTATTAAAGGCATTGTTAGATGATTAATATTTAAATAATGTAACAAAAAAACATTATCTATGAACGGATAATGTTTTTTAATATAAAGGCTAGTTAGATTGTTTTTTTAGATACTTGTTTTTTGGCTTTTGAGATATTTTCATCAATAACATCTTTGCCTTGTTCGATAGTATCTTCTACCATTTTCTTGCCTTTTTCAACCGCTTTGGATAATTCTTTATTTGATTTTACCATAACGGC
>JBKSMT010000067.1:0-2870 GCA_046881945.1 Clostridia bacterium | reverse complement strand
AGCACATTCCCTCGATATGAAGAAATGATTGATTTGTTTATTCAAATGCGCAAGAAAGCAAACTATACTCGTGATCAAGCAATTGAAATATTATCTGACCCACGTTATTTTGCAACAATGTTGCTAGAAATGGGCGAGGCTGAAGGCTTAGTATTAGGTGCATATTACACTACGGCTGATGCATTGCGCCCAGCATTGCAAATTATCAAGGGCAAAGATGGTAAAATGGTAGTAGGCAGTATGTTAATCGATAGAGATGACTTCGCTGAACCTCACTTATACTTAGATGTATCGTTAAACGAAAATCCTAATGCCGAACAATTAGCGGATATCGGTTGTATTGGTGCGGATTTCTATAATCATGTAATTGGTCGCGAGCCTAAGGTTGCATTTTTGTCATATTCAACTTTTGGAAGTGCTAATGGCGAGTTGGTTGAAAAGGTGCGTACCGCAACTAGTATTGCTCAAGAAAATAGCAAGTGGCTAGTAGAGGGCGAATTGCAATTTGACTCGGCTATGGTTCCTAGTGTGGCTAGTACTAAATGTCCATCATCTAAAATTATGGGTAAGGCAAATGTATTTGTTTACCCAGACCTAAATTGTGGTAATATTGCTTACAAGATAGCGCAACGTTTAGGCGGTTGCAAGGCAACTGGTCCAATAATGTTAAATTTCCGTCATCCAGTTAATGATTTGTCACGCGGATGCTCGGTTACAGATATTTACAATACTGTAATTATAACTAAGTTACAAATAGAAGGAGAAAATTAAATTTATGAAAATTTTAGTTATTAATGCTGGAAGTTCATCACTAAAAGCTCAACTTATTGATAGTGAAACTTCAAAGGTATATGCAAAATGCACTTGCGAACGTATTGGATTAGACAATTCGTTTATTAAATTTGAAAGTGATAAGGGCAAAACTAAACTTGACTACGTTATGCGTGAGCATACTGACGCAATCAAGGGCTTAATTGAATTGCTACTTAGCGAAGAATATGGCTGTATCAAAAATATGAGCGAAATTGATGCAATCGGTCATCGTATGGTTCATGGTGGCGAAAAGTTTACAAAGTCAGTAGTAGTAGACGATAATTTGTTAAAGGTTTTGGAGGAAATGATTCCTTTAGCACCATTACATAATCCTGCTAATATTATTGGTATTCGCGCTTGTATGGAAGCAATGCCTGATAAGAAAAATGTTGTAGTATTTGATACCGCATTCCATGCAACAATGCCTAAAAAGGCTTATATGTATGCAATTCCATACGAGATGTATACTAAGCATCAAATTCGTCGTTATGGATTCCATGGAAGTTCGCATAGATATGTGACCGAAAAGGTGGGCGATATCTTAGGTGGATTGCAAGGTAAAAAGGTTATTTCTTGTCACTTAGGTAATGGTAGTAGTATTACTGCAATTAAAGATGGTAAAAGTATTGATACATCAATGGGATATACTCCACTTGCTGGTGTTGTTATGGGCACTAGGTCAGGTGATATCGACCCTGCAATTGTACAACAAATTATGAAGAACAAGGATTTAGATATTGATGGTGCTGTTCAATATTTAAATAAGCAAAGCGGACTTTTAGGTATTAATGGCGAAAGTAGTGATATGCGTGATATTGACGAGAAGTGCACCACCGACCCTAGATACAAATTAAGTTTTGATATGCTTTGTTATAGCATCAAAAAATATATTGGTGCATACACTGCTGTTTTAGGTGGTGTTGATGCCATTATATTCACTGGTGGTATTGGTGAAAATGATGATTTGGTTCGTGCTGAAGTAATGCGCGATATGGCATATCTAGGTATTGATTTTGACTTTGACAAAAATGCTAATATGCCTCGTGGTACTACTGAATGCTTAACTAAGGAAAATTCAAAGGTTAAAGTATATCGTATACCAACTGATGAGGAATTTATAATTGCGCGCGATACTGAAATGCTTGTAAAATAAATTATTAAAAACAAGTCTTAATTGAGGCTTGTTTTTTTGTTTTGTAATTATCTAAAAGTGTGGTATAATTTAATTATGAATATTAATAAATGGATTAAGCAAAATACATCAAGTTTAAGTGGTAAATACATAGCAATTACAGGCTCAACTGGTGGGTTGGGTATTGAAATTTGTAATCATTTGGCTAGCATTAATGCTAACCTAATCTTAATCAATCGTAATAGTGCTAAAGCCGAAAGTCAAAAACAACAACTTTTAAATAAATTCCCTAATATCAAAATTGATATTGTGTATGCTGATTTATCAAGTATTAAAAGTGTTAAAACTGCTACTGAAATATTAAAAAATATACCGATGGACATATTAATTTTAAATGCAGGAATTTATTGTGTGCCTAAGGTTATAACTGATAGCGGATATAACAATATATTTACTACAAATTTTGTTTCACACTATTATATGGTTAAGCAGTTGATGCTGAATTTACGCAAATCTCCTGATGGAAAAGTAATAGCAGTGGGTAGCATTGCTCATAATTATTGTGAACTTAATGAAAATGATATTGACTATTCGTTATCACCTAAAAATAGCAAAATTTATGGGAATTCTAAACGATTTTTGATGTTCAGTTTATACGAATTATTTAAAAATGAAGATAGGGTAGAATTAAGCATTGTTCATCCTGGTGTTACTTTTACAAATATTACCAGTCATTATCCAAAGGTTATATATGAATTAATTAAATATCCTATGAAGATATTATTTCCAAGTCCGCGTAAAGCAAGTTTACATATTGTTAGTGGGGTATTTAATTCAACCACTTATCATAACTGGATAGGTCCTAAAGTTTTAAAAGTGTGGGGAAGACCAAAGTTAAGCAAACTTAAAACTTGTAAACAAAGTG
>JBKSMT010000066.1:0-9581 GCA_046881945.1 Clostridia bacterium | reverse complement strand
GCTGAGTTTTTTCACGTGTGTTGTAACCTTTGGCTATAATTTTATTATTTTTAACAACTACTGCACCTATAGGAACTTCGCCTTTGTTGTAGGCGATGTGCGCCAGTTTTAGTGCTTCTAGCATAAAGTCCATAATTTGCTCCTTAAATATATAATATCAAAAAAGTTTGACTCAAGTCAAATATTGTTGATAAAAATATATTTTGATAAATATTTGATTAATTTGATAATAAGTATTTATTTTTTATAAAATATATGTTAATATATAAGCATAAAAGGAATGTAAAAATGAAAATAATTGTAGGACTAGGCAATCCTGATGGAATATACGCTAAAACATATCACAATATAGGATACATGGTGGTTGATAAATTTGCCAAACTTAACAAGTTGGAAATTAATAAAAATAAGTGCAAGGCAAAAATTGTTAAAACACCTGAATTTGTATTAGCGAAGCCAATTACATATATGAATTTGAGTGGCGATAGTGTGTTAGAACTTAAAAAGTATTTCAAGGTACGAAACGAGGATATTTTGATAGTTGTAGACGATATTGATTTACCTAAAGGTGCAATTAGATATCGTGAAAAGGGTAGTGCTGGCACTCATAATGGTATGCGTGATATTACTGCAAAGGTGGGTGAAACGCCTAGATTGCGTATAGGTATTGGTAAGCCTGAAAATATGAATTTGGCGGATTATGTGTTGTCAAATATTGATGCAATGAGCAAGGAAGTATTAGATAAAACCTTTTTGGAAGCAGTGGATAAGATAACGGAATTTATTAATAAGTAATAGTAAGTGGTATTATGAAAAGTGTAGAAAAATTTTTGCAAGCAAGTAATCTAAATAAATTGTGTGTGAGTGGTACAAAAATTGGCGAATCAGCATTTTTGATTTCAAAATTGAATTCGCCTGTTTTTTTCGTGGTTGGCGATAGCGAAACTGCAATTAAAGCTGAAAGTCAACTAATTGCTTTGGGCAAGCGCGTTGCAGTTATTGATAATGTGGACAATCCTTATATTATAAGTAAATACCAAAGCAAGGATGCGTATATTAAATTTTTGAACACTTTATATAATATGGTTAATAACAATGTGGATGTTGTTATTATTACACCTAATGCAATAAATTGCAAACTAGGTAATGCAAAGGTTTTTAAATCAAGTATTATTGATTTGAGTGTAGATAAAACTATAAATATTGAACAATTAGTTATGACTTTAATTAAATTAGGATATGTTAGGGTTGATACTGTGCAACAAGTTGGCGATTTTGCTATTCGTGGCGAGGTTATTGATATCTTTGCACCAAACCATTTAAATCCTATAAGGATAAACTTATTTGATGATTTGATTGAGAATATAATTTATTTTGACAATATTAATTTAACAACAATTTCAAAATTGCAACATTTACAAATTTGTCCTATGAAAGATTTAATTTTAAATGAAGATGAAATTAGTGATAGTATTACAAAATTAGCAAAGATAAGTGAGCAAGCAAGAGAAAATAAGTTGTATGAATTAGTTTCGTTTTTTGAAGTAAATCGTAGGATTCCTAATGTATATTTATCATTACTGGATTTTGAATTCGATAATATATTTGATTATTTAAAAAGTTCAAGAGAGGTTTTAGTAAATCCATTGCATATTAAAACGCAATTAGAACAAATCTGTAGCGAGCAAACTAAATTGATTGAAAGTTTGTTTATTGATGAAAATGTTAGAAGCAAACTTAAACCATCTACCGAATTTTATTTGCAAGATAATGTTATAGTATTTGATAGTTTAGGCAATTTTAAAACGAATAATAAGTTGGATTTGCCTACTAAAAATTTATCAAGTTACCTATACAAAACTGATTTAATTAAGTATGAATTAGGTGCGGTAAGAAAAAAACAAATTCAACTATGTTTGGATAACGAATATACATTTAATTCGATTAAAAACATTTTAACTTCAAATGGCGTTGGCGTTTCAACCAACTTAAAGGATAAAGGTATTGTTTTAACTCAAAATAAATTACCTTACAATGTATGTTTTAGTGACGATGATATTTGGTATATAGGTAGTAGCAATTTTGCGCATAAGAAAACTATTGAAAAACACAAACGTGCGCAAATTAGGTTTTTACCTAAAGCTGGCGAGTATGTTGTGCATGAGGTCCATGGTATTGGTAAGTGTGAAGGCGTGGTTACTTTAAATGTAATGGGAGCTGATAAGGACTTTTTTAAGATATTATACAAAAATAATGATGTGCTATATGTTCCTACTGAAAACACTAACTCATTATCGTTATATATGAGTGAAAATGGTGTTGCTAATTTAAATAAATTGGGCGGAAAAGAATTTTCTCAAAACTTAGCACGCGCGCAAGAATCAATTGAGGATATGGCAAAGGAATTATTAGAATTATATTCAAAGCGTAAAAATAGTAAAGGATATAAGTACGCTGACGATAATTATTTGTGTACCGAGTTTGATAATGCATTTGAGCATACTGAAACTGCTGACCAAGCGCAAGCTATTCAAGATATCAAAAATGATATGACATCTGGCAAGGTGATGGATAGGTTGATTTGTGGCGATGTGGGTTATGGCAAAACAGAAGTGGCAATGCGCGCTGCATTTAGGACGGCAATCGAGGGGAAACAAGTTGCGGTATTAGCGCCAACAACTATATTATCATTACAGCATTATATGACATTTAGTAAGAGATTTAAAAACTTTGATATACGTATCGAAATGCTTAATCGTTTTAAGTCACCAAAGGAAAAGGCCGATATAATCAAGCGTTTAAAGGAGGGCAAGATTGATATTGTGTGTGGGACTCACAGTTTGGTGGCGGACGGGGTAGGATTTAAGGATTTGGGCTTATTGATTTTGGACGAGGAACAACGTTTTGGCGTTAAGGCTAAGGAAAAATTAAAGTCAATCAAGAGTAATGTTGGTGTTCTTACAATGTCAGCAACACCTATTCCAAGAACGTTAAATATGGCTTTACTTACATTAAGAGATATTAGTATTATTAATACTCCACCGCAAAATAGATTGCCTATCAAAACTTATGTTGTTCCATTTGATATAAATGTGATTACGCAGGCCATTAATAGCGAAATCGAACGCGATGGTCAAGTGCTTATTGTATATAACGATATTGATAAAATTTATCATTTTGCGTCTAAACTTAAGGAAAAACTTACACCTTTAGCGTCACTTGATGTTGCGCATGGTAAAATGACACGAGTTGCGCTTGAAAATGCTATTCAAAGGCTATATAGTAGGCAAACTAATGTGTTTATATCAACAACTCTTATTGAAAATGGTGTGGATTTGCCAAGTGCTAATACATTGATAGTATTAGATAGTCAAAATTTAGGATTATCACAAATGTATCAATTACGAGGTCGTGTTGGACGTAATCAACAACAAGCATATGCGTATTTTACCTATCCAGCGGATAAAGGGTTGACTATTGAGGCGACTAATAGGTTAGAAGCATTAGCCGAAAATACAGAATTGGGTAGCGGGTTTAAGATTGCAATGCGTGATTTACAGTTGCGTGGTGCGGGTGAGTTGTTAGGCAAATCTCAGCATGGTCATTTGATTAAGATAGGCTATGATATGTATGTTAAGTTGTTGGAGGAAACTACCAAACGTTTAATGGGTAAGGCAACCGAAACTGCAAGGGAAGTTAAACTTGATATTGCAATAAGTGCGCGTGTGCCTAATGATTTTGTGTCAGACGAAACTGAAAAAATTAAAATATACTCAAAAATATCAAATATAACTGATATAAATTCACAAAAAGAGGTTATTGCAAGCTTAAAATCAAGCCATAATCGTTTGCCTAAAGAAGTTATTCAACTTGCTAACGTGGCTTTAATAAAGGGCTTGGCGCAAAAATGTAATGTTAAGCATATTGTAATTGATAAAGCAAATATGTTTATTGAATTTTATGAAAATAGCATTAATTTGGAACAATTGCTTAAAGATTTAGGCAAATTTACTAAGTTTAGTTTAAAAAATTCAGCATTGCCAACAATTAAGTTAAACCCTAATGAATTTTCATTAGAAACAGCGCAAGGGTATATTATTGGATATTTACAATCAAAATGCGAGCAAATGTGCTTAAAATAGTTGCAATTTTTTGCAAGATGCTATATAATAAGTTGAAAATTAATTACTTGTATTAAGGAGCAATAAATGAAAAAGTTTACTACAATATTTATGACCTGTTTAATAATGCTAGTTGTTGTATTGACAGGATGTTCTACTTTTAGGATTGATAAGGTTAAATACTACAACGAGGTATTGGCTAAAGTGGGTGACGAAACAATTACAAGACTAGACCTTGTTAACGCATATAATAGTTATGGACGTACTAACTTTGTTACTCAGGCAGGACAATCTGAGGCTGAGGCAATGGTTAGCACTATGAACATTTTAGTTCAACGCAAACTTATGGTTAAGTATGCTGAAGATAATATGGACAAATTCCAATTAACTAAATACGAAATCAATAATGTTTATCGCGAAACAGTTGATTCATTGCTAGAAAGTATTTCAAGTAATATGGATACTGCACGTAAAATTTATAATTTAGAACTTGACGAGGATAAGGAAGATGAAGTTGAAGAAGCTGAAAAGTTTACGTTAAGTGAATATGATTATGAAAAGCGCGTTGAAATTATAAATGGTCAAATTAAATTTATTGATACTAATACTGAAAAAGATGCTGATACTCAGGAACTTGTATTGGAAGAAAAGTATGCTACAAATTATCCTCAATATCATCAAAGTGCTATAGTTAATGGTCTGCTAGCAAAGTTTAAGGAAGAATTATATGCTAATAAAGATAAAGAAGACGTAGTGCTTTATCAAAAAGTATGTGATAAGGCTATTGAGCTTACTTGTAACAATTTAATTAATTACGAATATTATTTACGTGAGAATAATCAAAAATTATCAACAAAACAAGATGACTTATTGTTTAGATACGTTGAACGCAATTACGAAAGTCAACTTGAAAATGCTTATATTACTAAAATTAATAATTATTATCTAAAAACTGAGACATTGTCAAATGAAAGTGTTATTAATGCATTTAAAGCAATGTATGAAAGTGATTATGCTAAGTATGTTAATGACGCAGATGCATACAATACTGTAATAGTTAAAACTGATAGCGAATTAACTTATTATCATCCAACTAATACTGATGCTGAATTTGGCTATTTCTTACATGTATTACTCCCTTTAAATAATGTTGAAAGTGATTTAACATGGCTAAAAGAACATCGCCATTTATATACTGACGAACAATACGAAATTGAGCAAATGGAATTAATTAATCAAATTATGTGTGCTCAACGTACATTGGAAGACGTTAGAGATGATGAAACTGATGAATTGTTGCATGAAGAAGGTGTGACCTTGGACGAACAAGTTTCAATTATAGATGTATTAAATGAATATAAGCACAACGTTAAGGATTTGGCTTCATTTAAAAAGTTTATGTTTAAGTATACAACTGATAATGCAACATTAACAGCGGATATGCCTTATGTTATTGGTTATAATACTGAGACAGATGAAGAATATTCATCAATGGTTACTAACTTTACTGCCGAGGCCATTAGATTAATGAAGGAAAATAAATCTTATACTCAAGCAGACGAATATATTTTAACTAACTATGGTGTTCACTTATTGTATTATGTTGCTCCTGTAGTTAATACAATCAGTGTTGAAGATGTGGATAGTTTAACAGTTGAAAAGTTAAATAGTATGGTTTTAAATTATGCAACGGGTGAAACTTATCTTGATAGAGTATTTGACCTAGTATATCCAGCAGGAAGTGATGGTATGTTTACAAGCAATACTAAATTTTCAAGTTATGAACAAACTTTAATTGATTCATTGTATGCTAAATATCCAGTTACTTTGTATGAAACCAAAATTAAGGCATCAAACAAAATTTAATATTTAAATACTAGATTGAAAAATATCTAGTATTTTTTATTTAAAAAAATTTTTAATTTGGTATTGCATATATTAAATGTTTTTGTTATAATAATAAACATGATTAAGAAAAGGTACAAGGGTAAAATATATCACTTGGACAAAGACGGCTCTTATGATGTGCAAACTTTTTATACCAGTGCTAACAAAAAAGTGTTAAAAAAGCAACCACGAAATAAGAAAAAGATATGGTCTTTGGTTTTTTTTCTTATAAATATTTTCACTATAGTAATGGTTTTGGCTACTCAACTTAATTCGGAAGAAGGGATTTCATCGTTCAATGAAGTGTTTAGTTCAAATGTTAAAGTTAAATTTATATTTATTGCATTACTATGCTTTTTAGTTGCTAATGTGATTTCAAGTTTTAAGTTGGATGTTTATCATAAGAAGTTGCAAAAACGTTATCGTCCAATGTTGTGCTTTAAAAATCAACTTATGGGTAAGTATTACACTAAACTTACACCGTTTGGAGTTGGTGGACAACCTTTTCAAGTATATTATTTTAGTAAGTATGGAGTAAAAGCATCAAATTCGCTTACAATGGTTAGTTGTAGCTACGTATCAAATAAGTTGATTTATGGATTATTAGCCTTAGTAATGATGGTTACATTTAAGTCAAATAAGTTATTGATGTCGCAAGGCAGTTTAGTTAATATTGTTATTGTTTTGGCGTTTATTAGTTTTATTTTTCTAGCACTATATTTAACATTTGTAATACTACTATGTTTAAATAAGAAGTTGGGTCATAGAATAGTTGCCTTTGTGGTAAAAGTGTTAACTAAGTTACGTATAGTAAAAAATCCAACAGCAGTATATTTAAAAATAATGCGCCCTACATTAATATTCCAACGTAAAATGCAAAAGTTTTTTGCATCTAAAGGCATTACATTAGTATTTTTATTATTGTCATTATTAGAATATGTTATAGAATTTAGTGTATTATTTTTTGTGTACAGTGCATTTAACAAATTTGATATAAGTGTATATTGGCAATTATTATCTATTTCGGTTATTATTGAGCTTGCTTGTCATTCAATACCATTGCCAGGTGGTAGTGGGTTTGCGGAATTAAGTTTTTCAACAATATTTGCAAGTTTGTTTGATAATGGAGTGCTGTTCTGGGCGTTAATTATTTGGCGTGTAATAACTTATTATACTTATTTATTCTCTGGGGCGGGCATTATATTATATGATTATGTATATGGGAAGCAAAAGTTAAAGAGATTAAAAAGGAAAAAGTCAAAATAAAATTTAATAATTATATTTTATGAATAAACAATTTTAATTTTCACATACTATCATTATCAAAAGGAGATGTGTATGGAAAAGGTAAAACAAAGAAGTCGAATTAGTGGTTCAATGGTTGCTATAATAGTATTGTCAATTATGTTAATTGCAAGTATTGCAGTCGGTGCTACGTTGGCTTATTTTGCAGCAAATTCAGGTGCGGTGGGTAATGTTAGTTTAGGTGATCCTGTTAATATTAATATTACTCAAGGAGGGTCAACTGTAACATCATTGACATTTAGCAATGATGCATTACCTGGTCATGTTTATGATCAAGCTATTGGTATTAGTGTTCCTGCCAATACTTCAGATGCGTTACTTCGTGCTAAATTAACAATTAGCAATACTGAAGGAGCTACACTTAACGTTGAAGCAACAACTGTTGATACTTGGATTGATGGTGAAGATGGCTATTACTACTACAATGGTGTTGTAAGTGCTGGTGATGCTGTTGATTTTGTTACAGCGGTTACAATCCCTACTGGACTAACTAATGCTGATGCTAACAAAACATTTAATATTGATGTTTCAGTTGAAGCAATTCAAGAAGCTAACAATGCAGCACGTGCTGTATGGACAACTGCTCCAGAGGAATGGTTAGATACTTACAATCCAGTGGCTAATGACGAAACTTAATATAAAAAAATTCCTAGAAATAGGAATTTTTTATTACTTATTTGAAAAGTCGATGTAGTTGTTAGGATTGACTGAAATATTGTTTTCAAACATTTCAAAATGCAAGTGATTACCTGTATTAAGCTCACGTGACATCGACGTTGAAATAGATGCAATTACATCACCGGCATTAACAAAGTCGCCATTTTTTACTGAAATATCTTCAAGTGATTTATATACAGATTTAATTCCATTGTCATGTGTAATTTCAATAACGCCTCCCTCAAGGTAATTAGTATAAACATTTGTAACGGTGCCATTAGCGATAGCTAAAACGTTATTGCTAACATCGGAAGTGATATCTACAGATTTATGGATTTCCCATTGTTTTAATGTATCATTGTATTGAAGTTCTTTATTTGAAAAGTCTTTAACCAAGGTTGCATTTTCCATAGGGGATACATATTTAATAGGTTTAGTGCCTACGGCGATTATTGCTTTATCGTTGGTTGTTGGATTGCTATTATTAGCATTAACAGCAATGATTATTGCAGTTATAATTATAGTTAGTGCAACTGCTAATGCGTAAATAGTATTTCGTATCGTATTTTTCTTATTTTTTTCCATTGTAATACTATTAATTTTTGACATATTTTTAATCTCCTCGCATAAATTGTATCCATTGCAATAGGTTTTAAACAAAGAAAAGTAGATATGTCAAAATTAGACAAAATTATTAGTAAAATAAAAATCCCTATTAATGTAGGGATTTGAAATTATTTGATTTTAATTGATTTTAAAGTTTTGTAATACCACTTATAGAACATTGATTTATTAATATCAGTTGTTACAATCACATTTGGTTTTTTGCTATTATAATTAAAGTTTAAATATTCAACACTATTTTTGTTTGTTTTAAATTCGGCTTTGGCATAACTGATTGTAAACATTTTAGGTTTGGCAAGCCATGCAATACCGCAAGCGTCATGCAAAGCAACTCCTTCTTTTACAGTTCGGTCATTGTGATGAGGGTATAGTGTGGCAAGAAATTTACCCACTGAACCTATTTTTTGAGTTTTAGGTATATCACCAGTTTTGATATATGCCTTATGTCCCATATCGCTGGTACAAAATATTATGTTTGGCACATTATTAAGTACATATTTACAACTATCAACGTCAACGTGTATATTAAAGTTTAAATATGGATTTTTTTTATCAACTTCATTTGCACCAGTAACTAGTATAAGTTTAAATTTTCTTATATCATCTGGATATTTTTTAATATAATTAGCAATATTCGTACAAGGTCCACAAGCAATAATATAAGTAAGTTCGTTGTTATTAACAACTTCATGCATTGCTTCAATGTAATTTTTACTTATAGGCTTAGTAAATATTTCTTGTTCATAACCACCAAGACCATTTATACCATGAGCACGAACTTTTTGAGTTTTGTTTGAAATGCTTACAGACGAACCTGCACATACTGGGATGTTTGGTTTGTGTATATTTTCCAAAACTGTAATAGTATTTTTAACAGTATGGCTTGTTGTTGTATTTCCAAAACAACATGTTATTAATTGGATATTCAAATTTTTTTGATAGCATGCCATTACAATAGCAACTGCATCGTCAATACCGGTATCACCA
>JBKSMT010000065.1:0-3957 GCA_046881945.1 Clostridia bacterium | reverse complement strand
ACGTGGCGGTAGCAAAAAGCCAAACCTTAAGGTAATGTTCCTAGGAGGTATTGGCGAAGTTGGTAAAAATATGACAGTATTTGAATACGGCAACGATATATTAATCGTTGATAGTGGTGTTATGTTCCCTGACGAAAGTTTGCTAGGCATTGACCTTGTTGTACCTGATATCACATATTTGCTTGAAAACAAGAACAAAATTCGTGGTATGGTAATAACACATGGTCACGAGGACCATATTGGTGGTTTGCCATACGTTTTAAATGATATCAAAACGCCTATTTATGCTAGTGCGTTCACATGCGGACTTATCCAAAAGAAAATGGACGAATTTAAAAAGATTCAATATAAAACTCAAGTGGTTCGTCCTCGCCAAAAGGTCAAAATTGGCTGTTTCGAAGTTGAATTTATTGGTGTAAATCACTCAATAGCAGGCTCATATGGTTTGGCAATCAAAACTCCAGTAGGTATTGTAGTACACTCAGGCGATTTTAAGGTGGATTTAACGCCAGTACATGGCGAACGCATTGATTTCCACCGCTTTGCTGAATATGGTAATAAGGGTGTGTTGCTATATATGGCGGATTCTACTAATGCTGAACGTGAAGGTTATTCACTAAGTGAAAAAGCTGTAAGTAATACATTTGAAGATTTGTTTGAAGAACATAATAAGGAACGTATTATTATTGCGACATTTGCTTCAAACGTGCATAGATTACAAGAGATTATGAATATTGCCGAACGTCATGGTCGTAAAATTACATTTACTGGTCGTAGTATGGTAAATGTAACTGATGTTGCTACTAAGGTTGGCGAAATGAAGGTTAACAAATCTAATATTGTAGATATTGATAAATTAAATAAGTTTAGAGATGAAGAACTTTGTATTATTTCAACAGGTAGCCAAGGAGAACCTATGAGTGCGCTATCTCGTATGGCTAGTGGCGAATTTAAGGGCTTGGAAATAGGTAATAACGATTGCATTATTTTCTCAAGTAGTCCTATCCCTGGCAACGAAAAGATGGTAAACAATGTAATCAACAAACTAATTACATTAGGTGCTAATGTTATATATAATCAACTTGAGCAAGTGCACGCATCAGGACATGCTTGTAAGGAAGAATTAAAAACTATGTTTGCCCTTGTTAAGCCTAAATATTTTATACCAGTACATGGTGAACAAAAGCATTTGATGGCGCATGCAGGCATTGCCGAAAGCATGGGTGTTGACCGTCATAATGTATTAATGCCTCAATTAGGTATGCGTGTTGAGGTGGGCGAACGTACATTTAAGTCAACAGGTTTTGTACCATTTGGTAGTCGACTTATTGATGGTGCAGGCGTGGGTGAGATGGAAAGTAATGTACTAAAGGAACGTAAGCAACTATCTGAAGATGGTTTGTGTGTTGTTATTGTAAACATTAACCCTAATCTTGGCAAATTTGCTTCACGTCCTGAAATCGTATCACGCGGATTTACCTATATGGGCGAAGCGCAATCATGGCTTGAAGATGCTAAAAATGTGGTAATTGATTCAAGTGATGATATTGACTTAAAAGCGCGTGATTATGTGGCGTTAAAGCAAAGTATACGCAAACATTTAACAAATTTCTTAAACAAAAAATTAAAACGCAAACCTATGATAATACCTATAATTGTGGAGAGTAATTAATGAGTTTAACTGCCTTAAAACTATATGCTAAACAAAACAATGTTCCTATTACAAAAGATGACACTATGCAATTTATAGTTAACTATATCAACGAAAATAATATTAAAACAATACTTGAAATTGGTACTGCTATTGCTTTTGGTAGTATCAGTATGGCAATGTGTGATAGCGTTGAGCATATTACAACGCTTGAAATTGACACCAACAATTACCGCGAAGCACTAAATAATATTGCTAAACATAATATGCTTAGTAAGATTGATGCAAGATTAATTGATGCTAAATGGTATTTGCAGGAATGTGATAAGAAGTTTGACCTCGTATATCTTGATGGACCAAAAGGTCAGTATATAAATTATTTACCAAGGCTACTTGAGTTGTTAAACCCTAATGGCGTAATCATTGCAGATAACATTTTCTTTCATGGTATGGTTAATGGCGAAATTGTAACACCATCTTCTTGTAGAAGTATGGTTAATGGTTTAAGGCAATATGTGGACGAAGTTACACATAATCCTAAAATAGAAACACATATTTATCAAATGGGTGATGGCATTGCAGTTAGTAAATTGCGTCTATAATATAAAAATAAATATACAAACGATTTAATTTAATGGAGAAAAGTATGGAATTATTAGCGCCTGTTGGCAATCCTGAAAAGTTAAAGTTAGCAATCCATTATGGTGCTGATGCAGTGTATTTAGCATCTAAACGATTTGGATTGCGTACTTTTGCTGGAAATTTTGATGAAGAACAATTAAAATGGGCTGTTGATTTTGTTCATAATGCGGGCAAAAAAATATATATAACAATAAATATTATACCTCACGATAGTGATTTTGAAGGATTAGATGATTATATTAAAAGTCTTGACACATTAGGAGTTGATGCAATTATTGTTGCCGACCTAGGTGTTATGCAAGTGGCTAAACGTGTTGCGCCTAATCTTGATATTCATATTTCTACTCAAGCCAATGTTACAAATAGCGAAACTGCTAAGTTTTATGCAAGTCTTGGTGCTAAACGTATAATCTTGGCGCGCGAACTTAGTTTGGACGAAATTAAAAAGATACGTAGGGAAATTCCTAAAGATGTTGAACTAGAATGTTTTGGACATGGTGCAATGTGTATTAGTTATTCTGGGAGATGCTTGCTTTCAACTTTTATGACAGGGCGTGATGCAAATCGCGGTGCTTGTGTGCAAGCGTGTCGTTGGAATTACACTATACGTGAAACTAACAAAGATAATGAATATCCTATCGAGGAAGATAGTAAAGGGACATATATACTAAATAGCCATGATATGTGTATGATTAAATATCTTGACCAACTTCGTGATGCTGGTATTGATAGCATTAAGGTTGAAGGGCGTATGAAAAGCGAGTATTATGTTGCTAATATCACTAATGCGTATCGTAAAGCAATCGATTATATGATGGTTAATAGAGAATATAATTTACCTAATGAAATTGCTGACGAAGTCAATAAATCTAGTCATAGAACTTATAGTACAGGTTTTTTCTTCGGTTTGGCGAAACAAAATTTGGAAACTTCAATGCCCGAATCTGATTATGATTTTATGGCAATAGTGCTTGAAGATAGTATTGATGGTAAAGCACTTGTTGAAATGCGTAATAGATTTTCAGTAAATACCTCGCTAGAAGTGTTGTCTAAATTTAAAAATAATGCTATAATAAATATTAGCAAAATTGAAAATGAACTTGGCGAACCTGTTGATGATGTAAAAATAGTGCAACAAAAAGTATATATTTATACTGACAAACCTTTGCATAAATATGATATATTACGAAGTAAAAAAGTTTCGGCAAAAGTTTTAGATATGTTAAAATAAAGTTTGCTAAAATTAATTTAAGGGAAAATGAAGATGCAACAAAAGTCATTAATTGTAATTTACAATCCAAATGCACGTAAAGGCAAAATAAAAGATATTATGCCTTATATTTTAAGCCGTCTTTCAACTAGATTTTCCCCTTGTGAAGCAGTTCAAAGCAAAAGTGCTGAAGATATGATTGATTTAGCACGCAAAAATGCCGAAAAATATGATTGCATTGTAGTGGCGGGCGGAGATGGAAGTATACATAACGTTATAAATGGAGTAAAACTTAGCAAAGGTCGTCCAACGCTTGGATTTTTACCATATGGCACAGTAAATGATGTGTGTCGTACGCTTAATATTTCAAGAGATTTAGATAAAGCTATTGATGTTATACTTCGTGGTGAAACAATTAAATATGATATAATGCAGGAAAATGACAATTATATTA
>JBKSMT010000064.1:0-6700 GCA_046881945.1 Clostridia bacterium | reverse complement strand
ATTGATATTACCAAGTTAGATGGTAAGGTTCAAATTAAAATTAAAGCTACGCCTAAAACAAATAATCATTATGATATACTAATTCGTAAAGGAAATATATGTGAGTTTGACAAAAATACTTATGGTTCTGAATCTTGTGGTGCAAAGGTGTATTTTAATGAAGATAAGCAACATAGACTTCATTGGCATATTGATATGCAATCAGATAACGAACAAGCAGAGTATACAATTGTTTTTGACAACACTCAGTGGGTTAAGCAAAACATTAAAGATATAACTAGTCAGTTATTAAATCGAGAAAAACAAATCATTGCTAATCATGCATTAAAAATACAAGTTAAGAACGTTAATAATGCAGTAATAAATAATAATCACGCATCACTTATTAAGCAAATGATTATTGACAATACAGATTCGTTAACTTTGGAAGATGTATCGCAAATTGAACAAGTTTTGGATACAATTAAGCAATCATTAAGTAGTATTAACTCTCAATCCACACAATCGGTTGTGCAAGATGATATTAGGCAAGATGAAAAAATGTATGTAAAACTTAATCACCCAAGCAATTCACGTAGTAGATATTGGTCAATTTACGCAGAGCAAGTAAATGATTGTAAAGGTTACAAAATTAAAATTGGAAACAAAACAAATTTAGACAAATTGTATAGTGGCAATTTAAGACCAAGATATAAGGTTTCACGCGGATATGCAAGTGTTACATGGGATAAGCGCAATGAGGCGTATTTAATAATAAATTTCGATAAGTTTAATTTTGAAAGTAAAGTGCCATTTTGTAGGATAGATATTTTAGCTTTGACTGAACAAGATGAATTATTAGCAAAGGATATTTATGCGCAATTAAATGAGCAAGTGTTACAATTACAACAAAGTAATGAATACACTTAATAATATCATACATTATGAATCTTAAAAAAAGATGTGTTAGTCGTTTAACACATCTTTATCAAGAAAAGTTCTAAGAATATTTAGAGCTTTTTTTTCAATGCGGGAGATGTAACTTCGGCTAATATTTAGCATATTAGCAACCTCGCGCTGAGTATATGCGGGCGAATTATTTAGCCCATAACGATATTTAACAACAAAGTATTCGCGTTTGGTTAGTTGTTCTTGCATAATTTTGTCAATAGTTTCCATAAGTAAAGAGTTATTCACTTTAAAGAAAACATCATCTTCATCTTTTTCGGGAATTGTATCCATTAGTGACATATCGCTATCATCAGTTTCGCTTCCTAGTGCAACATCTAAACTATCAACAGTTATATGTTTTTTGTTACTGCGTAGTAGCATAAGTATTTCATTTTCGATACAACGTGATGCATAAGTAGATAGCCCAGCCCCTTTGTCAATGTTGTACGAGTTAAGTGCTTTAATAAGCCCTATTGAACCCGCCGATATTAAATCATCTGCTTCAGCAGTAGAGGAGTATTTTTTTACAATATGTGCCACAAGCCTCATATTATGCTCAATTAATCGTATTTTTGCCTCGTTATCACCTTTATTCATCCGTTCAACAAGCGAGTTTTCTTCATCTTTATTTAGCGGCTTAGGAAATGATGAGTGATTATCAACATAGGCATAGAAAAAAGTAAGACGTGTTAAAAAAGCACCAATGCTTTCAAATATCATACAACCTCACTTGTTGTTAGTATATGAAAAATACAATTTAATGTTGCTTGTACAAATTATTTTTTATTCTTTAGTTAATACTATTTTTTTATTTTATTAAAAATATAGCTTAAAATACTTTTAAGTTTCTAAAAAATTTGTTATACTAAATTAAATAATATATAACAAAGGATTTTTATGGACAGACAAGATAGGATTAGAAACTTTTGTATAGTTGCGCATATCGACCATGGTAAAAGTACACTAGCTGACAGATTTATTGAATTTACTAATACGGTTGCTAAGCGTGATATGAGTGCGCAACTTTTGGATAGTATGGATATCGAACGTGAGCGTGGTATTACCATAAAACTTACACCTACAACAATGAAATATAATTATAAGGGAGAGGAATATACTTTAAACTTGATTGATACTCCTGGTCACGTTGACTTTTCGTATGAGGTGTCAAGGTCGCTTATGGCATGTGAAGGTGCAATCCTCGTGGTAGATGCAGCTCAGGGCGTGCAAGCGCAAACACTTGCTAACGTTTATCTTGCTTTTGATGCAAAACTTGAAATTATACCAGTTCTTAACAAGGTTGATTTACCTAGTGCTGACTGCGAAAAAGTTATTAAAGAAATTGAAGATATTATTGGCATACCTGCTGAAGATGCTCCTCGTATTTCAGCCAAAACAGGGTTAAACATTGAGCAAGTGTTAGAACGTGTTGTTGAATGTGTGCCACCACCACATGGCGACGAAAAAGCTCCACTTAAAGCACTTATATTTGATAGTTATTATGATAGTTACAAGGGCGCAGTTAGTATGGTGCGTATTGTTGACGGATGTGTTAAGGCGGGAGACAAAATTCGCTTTATGCAAACTGGTAAAAGTTTTGAAGTAACTGAAGTTGGTATATTTGCACCTAAAAATGTTGAAACCGAAATTTTGCAAGCAGGTGATGTGGGATATATTTGTGCTAGTATCAAAAATGTAAGTGATACTAAAGTAGGCGATACTATTACATTACTTGAAAATCCTACATCTACACCATTAGATGGGTTTAAGGTGGCGGTGCCTATGGTATTTAGTGGTATTTTCCCACTAGACGGAAGCAAGTATGAGGAACTTAAAGAAGCACTTGAAAAGTTGCAACTAAATGATGCGTCACTTCATTTTGAAAAGGAAACAAGTACTGCACTAGGTCATGGATTTAGATGCGGATTTTTAGGCTTGTTGCATATGGAGATTATTAATGAACGTTTGGAACGTGAATTCAACCTGGATCTTATTACAACTGCGCCAAGCGTTGAGTATAAAATTAAGGAAGTTAACAAGGACGCATATTTAATATCAAATCCAAGTTTTATGCCTAGCCCACAAGCCATAGAAAGTATGGAAGAACCAGTTGTAAAACTTGAGATTATTACACCTCCGGAATATATGGGTAATATTATGGATTTGTGCAGTGATAGGCGTGGTGAATATAAAAATATGCAATATTTGGACGCTAATCGAACTAAACTAAGTTATATAATGCCACTTAACGAAATTGTATATGACTTTTTTGACAAAATCAAAAGTTTATCAAAGGGTTATGCTAGTATGGATTACGAGTTATGTGGATATCAAACTAGTGACCTTGTTAAAATGGATATATTGCTAAACGGAGATGTATGTGATGCATTATCTATTATTGTGCATAGGTCTAAAGCATATGCTAGGGGTAGATCATTGTGCGAAAAACTAAAAGAGGTTATTCCTCGTCACTTATTTGAAATACCTATTCAAGCAACAATAGGTGGTAAAGTAATTGCACGTGAGACTATTAGCGCAGTTCGTAAAGATGTGCTTGCTAAATGTTACGGTGGTGATGTAACACGTAAACGCAAACTTCTTGAAAAGCAAAAGGAAGGTAAAAAACGTATGCGTAAGCTTGGTAGTGTGGAACTTCCAAGCGAAGCATTTATATCAATATTAAAGATTGAGGATTAAGGGGTAGAATATGGAAAAGGATTTAAAGCAATTAGGTGATAATCAAAATGTTTCATCAAATAATAAAGTAGACCAAATGGAAGAAACTATTGACCAACGTATATCGCGTAGGCTTGAAGAAATTGAAGATAAACAAAAAGTTAATCAATTTAAACAAGAGGATACTATTGATAAATCTAAGAAAAGAACGAATAAATTTACAAGAATGCGCTATCGAGAACAAAAGTGTAAAGAATGGGAAGTTAAGATTGTTAAGCATAATATGCGTGACGAAAAATTAGGACTTTACATTCACGTGCCTTTTTGTAATCGAAAATGTGATTATTGTGATTTTGTGTCATATTCGATGGGGGTAGATGCTCAGCGCGAGTTTAAGGAAGCGTTATTTAAAGAAATTGATATGTATCGCAAGCATTGTGTAAAAAAAGTGTTTAATAGTATTTATATTGGTGGCGGAACACCTTCGATTATGTATGAAGGATTTATGTATGAATTATCACGTAAATTATATTCTACTTTTCATTTTGAAGGAGATATCGAATTTACTGTTGAAGTTAATCCAGAATCTGCAACTGCAAATAAATTAGTAGAATATCTTAGATCGGGAGTAAATCGTATTAGCGTTGGAGTACAATGTGTTGATAGCAAGGTTTTGGCAACTGTTGGTCGTATTCAATCAATGAAGAATATTGATGATACATTTGCATTGCTTAAACAAATGGGCTTTTACAATGTTAGCGCAGATGTTATGATAGGGTTGCCTAGACAATCGTTAGATGCTGTTAAGGATACAATACGATATTTAATTGAAAAAAATGTAAAACACGTATCAGTGTATACCTTGCAAATAGAAGAGAATACTCAATTATATAAAAATATTAGAATGGGTAAAGTTAAACCTTTAGGTGACACAGCTTGTATTAAGATGTATGAGGCTGTAAATAAAATGCTAAAACAAGCGGGTTTTGTACGTTATGAAGTATCAAACTTCGCAATTCCAACCTATGAAAGTAGACATAATTTTAAATATTGGAAAGATGTAGACTATTTAGGACTTGGCGTATCAGCGCATAGTTTCTTAGATGGCTATAGATTTAATAATACTCCAAAACTGGATGAGTATATCGAATTGTTGAATAATCAGCAACTTCCAGTAGTTGAACGAGAATTTATACGCGATAGTGAACGTAGAACGGAATATATTATGTTGTCACTTCGCTTAGCAACGGGATTAAATTTAAAGAGATTTAGAAAGCGTTTTAACGAAGATTTATTGGAATCACGTGCTGAACAAATCCAAGCATTAATTAAGCAGGGCTATTTGTACATTGAAGATGGTTTCCTGAAAATAGTGCCTAAACATATGTATGTATCTAATCGTATAATTCTTGAATTACTATAGACAATAAAAAGACCTTAAATTTTGATGGATTTAAGGTCTTTTTAAGTTTATCTAAAATATATAAATCTTACGTAATTTATGATTAACCAATATATATATTTATTAAATTAATGTTAAATAAAAATGTAAATGCAAACAAAAAATCCTTACCTTACGGTTAGGATTATTTTGGTGCCGATGGCCGGACTCGAACCGGCACGGGAGTTTCCCCCCGAGGGATTTTAAGTCCCTTGCGTCTGCCATTTCGCCACATCGGCATATTAAGTTTGTACAACCTTTAATGAGGGGAAAACCCTCAACAAAAGTTATATTGGAGGCACCAACCAGATTCGAACTGGTGATAAAGGTTTTGCAGACCTTGGCCTTACCACTTGGCGATGGTGCCACAACCAACAAGACTATTATAATATAATATATGAAAAAATGCAAGAGAAATTTAAAACTTTTTTAAAAATTTTTAAAATATATATATTTTTTCATAAAAATGTAGCCCTAGAATTAAATAAAGTTAAAGAAACAACAATATTTTCCATTTTATTAATGATGGTATATAATAAAAAGAAGCCTTGTTATAGGCTTCTAGCTTTATTAGTTATTCAAAAATTAAAACACCATTATTATTTATTATTTTATACATCGTTTTAGTTTGAATTTCTTTTGTAAACAATGTTTCATATTGTTGTAAACTATCGGCTTCAAAATAGTGGATATATAAGTAATTATATTTTCCATCAATTATTGCAGTTGTTAATTGACTAATATCCATATCCTTATTCCACATATCGCCAATATGAGGCGAACCGCCAATTTTTAATCCACTAGTATCAAATGGAGTTGCAATAAATCTCATTTGTAAATAGTCTTTAACAACATCATGCGAATGTGAATAACAATGAATAATATACACTCTATCGTTTTTATCTAACTGATTTATATAATCACTAAATTTATCAAATTGTTTAATATAGCTATTAATGGTAGTTGTTAGTAATGGATACATAACACAACCAATCAAAACAAGACCATAAATAATTAAAGATAAAAATCTACGATTTGGTTCTTTTTTAGGTAATTGCTTACACATAGAACAATAATATGCTACTAAAAATAATACAATTCCCAGAACATAAGTATTAGTATATCTTACAAAACTTGCAAGAGCAAGTGCTTCGCATTCTTGGAAAGTAAATATATAAGAAAATAGAAGTCCCATAAGATATGCGATAAAGGTAAAAAATATACTGAAATATAAAACTTTTGCTTCGTTATTATTACATTTTTTCTTTTGTATCATAAATATCAATACAAATAGTAGTAAAAACTCTAAGATAACAGGTATTTTTATACTTGCATTATTTCCAGCATTGGCAAATGGAAATATTAAAATAAATAGGAAATTCTTAGTTACTTGTGATTGAAATTGGCTTGGAGTAAAACAATATTTAAATATATTTTTAATAGTTAACTGATTTGTTTGCCAAGCACCACCGACTTCAATAAAGTTTAGATATATCGACCAACTTATTTTAGGTATTAATATTGCTAGTAGCACGTAAATTGATGATAGAATTGATGTTTTATAATTTTGTTTTAAAATATTACGTCTATTAATTAATAAATCAGAACCTATAATTAGATAAGCAAATATCACCAATATTAAACCGCTTGATT
>JBKSMT010000063.1:0-2348 GCA_046881945.1 Clostridia bacterium | reverse complement strand
AGCTGACTTACTACACTTCCGCCTAAACCATCAATATTAACCTCTAACCCTAAAGCCTTTAAATTTGCACACGCGGTTGCAACAGTTTGACCTACAACATTAGGCATAGAAATATTAGGTAAGTTAGTTATTTGGCTATAATCGTCAGGCGATATGTTTTTAATTTTAAACATTTCGTCAAAAACTTTTTGACCAATAGGTTTTGCTACCATACCTCCGTAATATACACCATTTGATGGCTCGTCAATACTTATAAATACAACATATTTAGGTTGCTTGGTGGGATATACTCCTATAAAACTTGATACATATTTACCTTGCGCAATTACTCCATTTTCAAATTTTTGAGCCGTCCCAGTTTTTCCACCAACATCATAACCTGGCACAAATGTAAGCATATTATCGGTATTGATGTTATTTTTTAACATCATATTGATTGTTTGTACTGTTTCGGATTTAAGAGTTGTAGTTTTGCAAGTTGGTGTATAGTTATACAAATTAGATTTATCTGTATATATACTATTAATTAAATGTGGTGTATATGATTTGCCACTAGTAATAAATCCAAATATATTAGTTAATTGTAAGCTTGTTACAGCAACTGATTGACCAAATCCTATACGTGCCAAATCTACATTTTTAACCATATTTTTGCTCATCACAATCCCCGAACTTTCACTAGATATATCTACACCCGTCTTTTGACCAACACCAAATAGTTCCATGTATTGATATAATTTTTCAACGCCTAAGCGTAATGCTAATTGCACAAACACGCAGTTGCAACTATTTTTAAAACCTTCAACAAGCGTTTGCGAGCCATGCCCGATTGTTCGCCAGCATTTAATACGTTCGCCATCAACACTACAATTTCCACCGCAATAAAAACATTCATCAATATTAGTCAAATTTTCGTTTAATGCAGCTGCCATAGTGATAATTTTAAAAGTACTTCCTGGCTCATACACATCAACCACTGACTTATTTTTGCTAATAGAAAACAACTGATTTAAATTATCACGCGGAACGTTATTCAAATCAAAATCAGGGAGATTACTCATTGCTACAATAGCACCATTTGACACATCAAGTACTATCCCTGTAACACCTTTGGCTTTATGCTCAATTAAAGCCTCATTTAAGTATTTTTCTAGTATTATTTGCACGCTTACATCAATAGTTGTGCTCAGGTTTGCTCCTGCAATACTTGGTATGTAATATGCCAAACTATTATCAATCTCCAACCCTTGCGCATTTGCTTGAACTAAACTTTTGCCATCAATACCTTTTAGATATTTATTGTAATAACTTTCAAGCCCTGTTTGACCTACATTATCAATCGAACAAAAACCTAACACTTGAGTTAATAAACTTGAATATGGATACACACGCCCAACGTTTTGGGATAGATATATACCTTTAAGCCCACTATTTACAATATTTAATGCAACGTCTTCAGCTACTTGAAGTTTGATTAAAGTTTCAGAAATTGATTTGTTTGTAACCTTGGTATAAGTTTTGTCAAAATCTATATTAAGGCTATCGCTTAAAAGCCTTGCTAGTTCGGTAGGATATTCAACACTACGCGCACGCACATATATGTCATAAGTAGTTTCCGTGCTAGCAAGAACTACGCCATTACAATCCAATATGTCGCCACGTTTGGCAGACAAAGGCAAATCACGTAGCCATTGACTAGATGCCAACACTTGCAATTCCTTACCCACAACAAGTTGCAAATATCCAAGCCTAACAAATATCACTCCAAATAATATAATAAAACTGAGAATTATTACAAACACCCTTTTTTGAAAAGAAAAAAGATTGTAAAATCTTTTAAGTTTACTCATACTTAATTGTATTTTACAATCTATTTATTTATGCGTTTATCCAAATAGTTTCATTAAAAATATGCTTAATTTATCAAACCAAGTAAGTTCAGATGTATCATCAGGATAATTGCGTGGCAAAGCTAACTTGTATCCAACTTTTTCCGCTTCAGGATTATTAGCATTAACTACTTCATATTCTTGTTGCAACTGGTCCACTTCCTGTGTTAAGGTTGTGACCTCCTTTTGATTATCTTTAATATCATTTGAAAGTATTGCTAAAGTTACACCATTAATCATCACTAACGAAAATAATAACACTCCTACTACTGCAAAACATCTAGATAATATTTTAAAACGCCTATTATTAGCAGGTTTTTCCTCTGGCTCATCTTTTTTAACAACCTTAGGTTCAAAGAAAGGAAGTGTATTAACTTCTTGCAAATTATCCAACTTAACTTCCGTATTAACTTCCGGTTTAATCAAATCCTCATATCTTGGCAAATTTTCAAGTTTAAT
>JBKSMT010000062.1:0-14498 GCA_046881945.1 Clostridia bacterium | reverse complement strand
CATATGGAATGTTCCGCCACCTGTTATTGTATTTTTGTACTTCCATGTATTAGTGTCTTCAATACGTTCTAAGTTTTGGTTAGCATTATTTAATCCATACACTCTAAACGCAGTACCATTAACCATTGCACTGATTTCGATTGTTAGATTTACGCTAGCATTGGTTGTAATAGTAAGCGATGAATCTAGTTCGTATGCCATATCCATCATTAATCCTTGCGGAATTAAAAATTCCGTTCGAGTTTTACCTTCGATTATCCATTGAGCCTCACCCTGAACATAGAATTTGCAATTAGGCTCTTTCTTATTATTATAATAGCCCATAATCGCTACTAGTAAGTATACTAATGATGCCACTAATAGCAAACTAAGTATTAATATAATAACACTATTTCGTCCACGTTTAGTAATGTAGTTTTCCTTTTTGTTGGTTTCAACTGAACCCATGTCCAGCACTACACCACCAATCTTTTTACGTTCCTTGACCTTTGGCTTACTTTCTTCCTGATTAAGTATATCCATATTTACACCAGTAGCGCTACTACCAGTATAAGAAAGTCCTTTCATACTCTTTTTCAATTTTTCCTCGGCAGATAATGACTTACTTCCTCTGGAATTTGAACGCCCGGAGGTTGAAGACGACGTTGAACGAGTTGATTTTGCACCAGAAAATGAACTTGCACGCGTTGAATTGACCCCTGTTGACGAGCTTGTACGTGTTGAAGAACTTTTTGTAGTTTTTTTAGATTGTTCATTTAAATTATCGCCCATATAATCCTCCTTTTATGTTTTTCTACTAAGTTTAGTTATCAAAAATTCCCGTTGCACTACCTTCGACAATTAAGTAAAACCTTACCAACTTGCCAGCCGTATCCTCAATAAAACTTTGAGGGAATTTAACATCTTTAATCATAGTTAAAGTTTGTTGAGTAGTCATTGCCACATTATTATTTGAACCATCTACACTATATAGCCAATTTCCATCAGCAACCGTGCGACTATAAAAATCACTTGATGTAATACAATTATTCATGTTATACACTTTATCTTCAGACTTGGCTATAACTTGAAATCTTATGTAATAACCCATACCTGTTTCATTGTTGGTTATCGTTACCTTAGTTTCTTCTGAATTTAAGTAAGTTTGGTCGGACACAAGTGTATTTGTACCTAGATAAACATTTCCACCATTATTAATTTGACGTGAGCCTTGATTAATAGCAATATCAATTTGTTGAACATTTAACTCAAATCCAATTTGCTCACGCGTGGACAACCAACTACCCGTTTGTCCCACACTATTAAATATAGCAACTAAAAAGAGCAATAGCGTTATTGCAACTAACAATATATTTAGTTTATTGTTTGCTTTAGTTTTCACTAATTACTCCTTTTAAAGTATTATTACCAATTTACTCCCCAGACAGATTTGTACGCATCGTAGGTCGATTGCACGCCTTCTAGCGTAATAAGTATACGTATACTTGCACCAAGTATATTTGGATTAGCATCTTCCGATAAATACAAATGGTCCGCCACCACCAAACCAGAACTTGGCGATAATTCGTACAAAGTTTTGACCGGATTACCCTCATCATCTTGTTCTACTTGACCATAGTAATAATATCCATTATCGTAAAACCATATCCCTAAATCCTCAAGGAACATCATTTCGCCATCATAATCAAATGCTAGTGTTAAATGTCCTTCAGGACAAGTATACTCAGTTTCACTATTTTGAGGTGTGTATTTTGCACTAATGCTTATACGGCAATATGCTGAAGCATTAGCATTTAAATTACTGACTTCCAATCTTACATTTTGACTAGAACCAGTATAATCTCTTGTTTGAATCGGCACATAAGCACCACGTGTAAGTTGACCACTTACAGGAATAGTATGAGCTTCGTTAATTTCAGCAGTGTCAGGATCGTCATATTGTTGTTGTATTATATTAGAAGTAATACCGTCAACCCATACCAAATTTATTTTTCCAAGTATTGGAGTACCTGACACTTCAACGTGCGATGAAAAATATGCATAAGTAGAACCAAAACTTAAGCACAACAATAACAATACTATTGTAAAATATATAGGTTTAGGTATTGTATATTTACGCATATTTTCCCTCCTTTTATTAATTTGCCGATACTATTTCGGCATTTTGTCGTTGTTCGGCCGTTGGTTCAGCATACAACGACTTCATATAATTTAACCAATTAGCATCATCAGTATCATCTAACCCCCACGCAACGTAATTAGACGCATTGTAATTAGATGCACCTTTTGATGAATTATGTGCTAAATAGTCTACGGTTATGTTATTTACAAAGCCTTTAAGCACTTCAATACTTTGATTAGCACAAAGAATTCCTTTGTAGTAATAATAATAAGTTGTAGTTGGATTATTACCATTTGTAGTAACCACACGTGCTTCAAAATCGCTTTCATTAATTAATAGCGCACCAATATCGCTTGAACTTACTAATCTGAATTCATAATAACTTGTACTATTATTAATTAAAACTCCTCTACCTGATGACAAATTTTCATTGTACACCAAGTCAATATTGCTAGTTTCCTCACCACTTTGTAATGTTGTTGTTAATTTAAAATCATAAATGATTGCATTACCCGATTGCGGAGTGATTGTATACGCCAACACCATCTCACCCGGCTTAATTGAAATTGTGCCCGATAAATGCTCGGTAAGATTATATTCAGCGTCTGAACCCGCTTGGTCACGCACTATATATTTAGAATTTCCATTTAACTGACGTACCCAAAGTGTATTATTTTCACCATCAAGTAAACTTACACCAGTTATAATTTGACGTGTGTTGTTGCGAATATAAATTTTGCCTGGATTGCTAGATGTAATTGCACTATAATAACCCTCAGCAATTATCTCAACACCCCGACTGGAAGTGCCAGTATATGTTGCCGTTGTTGTAGTTATATTACTAATGCTTAACGAGCACCAAAAGTCGTTGCCTAATGTTTCAGTTTGACATGCTGAAACGTTGGAGATATTAACACCACTAATAAGGCTCATAGTGTATCCGCTAGGTATATAGTTAACGACTCCACTTTTACTAGTAAATGTAAACACCCCATTATTATATTCCGGTTCATTCCAAACACTTGTGTCATAAAGTAAGCCCGTTGAACTTAAGTACACGGTTTTTGGCGTTCCATTATCCAAATATGTAAAATTAGCCTTGTTAAATGACGTTGTTCCATTATTAGTTGTATAAGCACTATACCATAATTCACTGGAAATGGTAAATCCGCTAATAGCCATTGGAGTTAAACTATTATTGGTTATGCTTATATCTGTTGAATATGTTTTGCTACCCACATACACATCTTTGACACGAGCCAAAACTGGTGATGTAGTAGTTGAATTATGTATTTCGTAATTACCTTTTATGTACGAATTACTCCATGCAGTAGTGCCAGACTCCGCATCAGGTGTTGCAATATCGTTCGTATTTTCAATAAGCGACACGCTAATATCTTTTAATATCAAACTATAATCATTAAGTATAATGCTTGAGTAATTTTCGGCTGTAAACATTATATAATCAAGCACATTAATATATGTTGGTTTATTAATATCTGCACGATAATAATGATATTTAGTTCCACCGCTTATTATCGTTTGCATTTCAGTTTCATTGTATTGCAATGTTACAACATCTGTTGCAGTAGTACCCGCTAAGATATTGTTTTTTTGCCAGTTATAGCTAATAGAAATACCTATTGTCACTAGTTGAGAACTTGGTATTACATACACACCAACACCACCAAAATATTTATTTCCAGCGGTAATTGCATTGTATGCACGGCTTATTGTAGTTAGCCCATCAACCGTTTCTGTTGATATTTGATATCTATATGCAGTATTTGAATATATTGGCTGTTCTTTTAATGTTCCGTCAACATCACATATTTGTTTGGTTACTGCATTTTCACCTTCACCGGTTGTTACTTCAGTTACTTTCATAACTGAACTATCATATGGATATTTTAGCGACCTTGAATGGTCAACATAAGCATTGTAAATCATTGCACTGGCATTAGTTGCCACCGTACCATTTCCCTTTTGCGCCATATATGTAACCCAGTTATTAAACAAATCTTGGTCCACATCATTTGAATAAAAGCTATGTTTAGTTGCAGTCCCAGCGGTATGTTCAGTGTAATTAGAATTATTTGATTGAACATAATATGGTGTAAGCGTAATACTCAACACATCACCGATATAATCGTGTGAGTTGTTTGGCGAAGTGTAAAATGTAACGCTACTAATTATTGGCATTGTTCCCGAACCTGTTTTGGTTCCCATATAATACATTGTTCCGTTAAGAGTGTTAGTGCTTGAAGTTAAATTATAATACACTTGAGAATTATCAGTAACGGTATCACCATTTTCAACTTTCCATCCATTTACACTACCCATATCAATACACCAGTCGTCACGATTAACAAAGTTTATTGAAAAATCATTTGCAATATGGTTAGCGTTTGAATAAGTTGCAGTAAACTTAACCATCAAATCGTAATTGTGACTAGTATTAAAGCCATAATTTATGCTTAACTTGTTATTGTATACCCCAGGGCTATAAACATATTTACCACTCATTCCTGTTGCTGAAGCAAATTCCGAATAAGTATCATAATTTAAAGTCGCTGGAGACCCTGCTGACGTGTTTATAATATTAGCCTTAAATCTATAATCAATTGACGCTAAAGTTGCACCCACATTAACGACAAAAACCATACATAAAAGTATGGCTATCATCCCTATAGTAGATTTAATTTTACAACCTAAACGCACCAAATTCCCCCTTTGATTACACTTCGGCAATATTATGCTTACGCATTTCACTTTCGTTAGTCAATACAGAGGTAAGAACCCATGCACCTAACAAAATATCTATAAATAGAAAATAATTTGATTTAATAAATTCGTATATATTTTTCCCGTCTTGAATAACGCATATAACTTTACCATTTATTTGATCAATTGTAATAGTATCAAAACCATCCGCAGCATCACCTTTGGTTACGTATACCACTTTACCATTTTCAATTTTCTTTTCTTGAATTCGGTGAGTTACTGGCTTTGAAACTTTGCTCAAACGATATTCAACAATATCTTTAACCTCATAGTCATCGCATTGTTTAATTACAACTATATCGTCTTTATAAAATGTTGGGCTCATACTATCACTTAATACAATATCTAGTCGTAATTGAAATACATACACCGCAATAACCATTACAGCTATTGTAATAAATATTGATAGAACAAAATTATATAATACACTTTTTGCAAATCCAAATTCTTTTACTTCCTTTAAGTTGCTTGAATATTCCATATTTCCCCTTTTAGTCATTTAAGAAATCTCCTAGTTGCTTCCACAAAATGAAAGCAACTAAGATATTTCATTGCATTTATATTATTTTAACACAAACTATGCCATTTAAGCAAACATATAACGCAAATTTTTTAAATTTGTTTTTATTTTATTCGTTTTTCTGCAATCCGATATCGCCAAAATCAGAATTTAAACTATTATTGATATTTGTTATTTCGGTATTATAAGCATAACCAATTAATGATCCAGCATACACATTTGGAAGATTAGCTCCGCCTTGAGAAATATATTTTTCTATAATTAGTTCAAATGCTTTTTCATTCGATTCGGCAGTTTGACCCGCTTTATTATTTTGCGCCAATAATCTGGTTGTAGTATAACCCGCCAATGCGCCAAACGCAAATGACATATTGGCAGTACCAGTTAATGAAATATTAATATTAACGTCCGAAATTGTACAACTATTAAACTCACACTCAACAGCATATCCACAAATTATTCCCATATAAATTGTAGTTTGACTAGAAGTGCTTGCTGTAAAGCTTATTGAATTTCCGTTGGTTATGATAATATTTTCAAATCTTGTCATATTTGCATATGCCACTAATAATCCCACATATGAATATTGCGATCCTCTAGAACCATTAATTTTGATACCAGATAGTGTAAAGTTCTTAAATGTAGCACCTTCCGATTTAGCAAACAATGCAATATAGCTATCATTAAACAATGTAATTACTTGATTATCTCCTTGTATTGTTTTACCATTTCCATCTAGAACCCCACTAAACACAAAATCACCACCAAGTATTGGATTGAATTTATAAACACCTTCGTTATCTTTATCTTCCATTACATAACTTATATCAATATCTCTATCCAACTTATAATTTGCGCTTGGGAAGTATTTAACATTTCTTAAATGTTGCTCACTTGAAATTATATATGGGCTACCATTATCGCCATTGCCTAATGCAAATATATCAAACACTTGTAAATTTACGCCTTCCGCATTTGAGTAGAATGTGTATTGCGAAGTCAAATTGCCCGCACGTCTAACTTGAACACGAATATTCTTGTACGTACCTATCGTTGTTGGACGGAAATAATAATAAATTTCACCATTTATTGATTTAGCTTCAGTTATTTCTAAACCTGTTTCTATATAGGTTGCTTCGCCTGTTAAATTAGCTGGAGCATAATAATCGTACGCTATATAATATTTATCTCCTGCACTATAATCCGATATTCTCTGCCATGTAAACACCTGTTCCTCTTTATCAAATTTAAACGTACTAGCATCAACACTTTCAGGTATTGTCATTGAATAATAGGCCGAATAGTTGCTATTTAACATGCCTTCATTTGAAGTAATGGCTTTAATTGCCACACTGAATGCTGTTCCATCAATACCGTTAATCGTCCAAGTACTTGTTTCACAACTAACCTCATCAACAACATCTTCACCTTGTTTAATCCTTAATTTATAACCAGTAGCATTTTCGACAGGATCCCAACTAATTATTATTCCATTTTTCTTAATATTGTAAGGTTCAATCAGTTTTACAAATTCCAGCTCAACACTTTCATCTGATTTGAAGTTATTACTACTATGTGCAAATATTTTAACTTTAATAGTTCCAGCATTAAATAATACTTGTTCATCTTCGCCTTTAATATAATCAGCAAAGTCAAACTCGGCATTTTCAATATTATCTATCGTGCCAGTAATGGTTTTTTCTATTATTGTTTCTCCATCATCTTGAAGTTCGTTATAAGTGTGAGTATATTCAATAGAATACCATTCAGCACCACCCACAGCATTCCATTTTAATATTCCATCTTCAGCCGTTATAGTATTACTTATAATAGAATTCATTTTATGTATAGAATCGTCGTATGCTACATCAAAACTATTTATTTCACTAGTAGAACCCTCTATATATGCACTAATTTGATATGCAACATTTGAAACAAAATCACGACTTGTTCCCCCAATATCCATCCATCTATCTGGCAATTCAAATTCATTAATACCATTATTTACAGGAATTTCGATATTAACTATAGAAGTATCAGGTAATTCATAACTTATTTTAATTATAACACGATTAGATGTTGGATTACTCCAAGTCAACTTACCATCAACCATTGCAAAATTTTCCAACTTAGGCAATAAATACAAATCATTAGTAATTGATGTGTATGAATTAATACATCCATCCTTATATCCATTATCATCTTTGCTTAATGCAGTAAGTTTAAATTTATAATTGGTTTGCGGAGTAAATGCAAATTCTCCATCAATGCCATTATTTAAATATTCTGGCAATTGATATGATGCCCTATTATTATTAATGCTATAATTTAATTCATTAAGTTCTATACTATAATACTCGTTGTCTCCAATTACTTCAAGCAGATAATCGTACATATACTCTTTATTCTGCCCACCATTTGTCTCAACGTATGCCAAATCCCATGTTAGCTTACCTTTAACTAAGCTTATGTCCGCTGAAGGCAATATCCAAACAGGCGAAACAGTACCATCTTGAGCAAGGATTTTATCGTTTGCAGTAGCATCAGTATAATGCGCTTTAATACTTACATTGAATGCACCATCAATATCTGTACCCAATATTTCAGATAAACCACCATATATTATTTCATTATTGAACATATATATATCGGCACTAGCTCCTGGGATTTTACTTGTTGAATTTAACTTAATTGAAATATCTCCAGATTGAATAGTGTAACTTAGAGTATTAGCGTTAATTTTCAACTCTCCAAATTGATTAGAAATTAAAGTATTTCCTCCGTCACTGGTTGTAAATGTATCTGTCACACTTAAATTTGGATTATCTGAGCTTGCAAACGTTATGGTAGTATTACTCCAATCAATTACCGCCATATCATATATCGCATATTTGATGTAGTCAAACACATAATCGCCAGCACCTAAACAATCTCTTAATTCTTCTTCAGTATATTTGTCAGGATCATACAATACAATATCTTTGGATACACTTCCTACTAATCTAATAATATATATTGGCTCATCATAATTAACTGCTAAGTTCTTCCATGATAACACTCCATTTGAAGCAGTAATCGTTAATGGTTCATAGCGTTTAATTTCAACACCTTCCGATATATCTGAACTAATATACTTACTATCGTCACCCATAAATTGCAATACTGCAACAAATGAACCACCATTAGATAAGGTAATATACGCATACTGTTCATCGCAATCAATATATTCAAATTTAGGTTTATTAAAGTCAAATTTTACATATTTTTCATGAGTTGCCTCTTTTTCGTATACTGTAACTATATTAAATACAATTCCCTCATATTCAAAGTAGCTTAATCCAGCCTTTTCAGATATAGATAATTGCATTGACAATAAACTAGCTTTAAATTTTAAATTATTTGTAATTTCTGCCACATATACAGTATACCAATCATCAGCCAAAATTGATAATTCATACAAATGAACACCTTCAAGGTTATATGTTCCATTATTATAATACTTTAAAGGATATTCACTATTAAATAACTTAAATTCAAACACCCCTCGTTCCGCTTCACTTATTTGAATTTGAGGAATTGGAAGTTTTGAAACAATATTTTTATACTCAACACCTACATTGTTTTTATTTACCAATATATTATCGTGCCCTGAAATTATAGCACCTTTTGCAACATTTTCATCAGTCAACGTTATTGTATTTCCGTATAATTTTACACTCAATTTATAATCCCCTGCTAATGCATTTAGCAAAGTTTCAGCGTTTTCGCCTTCATACTTAATACGGTTTATATATAAGTTATTTGTATAAGTTGCAATAATATTAGAACTATTCCAATCGGTCATATCATTAACAAAATTATTGTAAGCTTCTAAATTTTGATTTTCAAGCGGGAACGAATAGCATACAGCACCTGTTGTTTTATCACGTAAATATATTTCAGCCTTAGTATAGAAATTATGAATGTATATATATAACTCGCCATTATCAACTTCAAAAGTTTTAACTTGTGGCAATCTAACAACTTGCAAAACATCACTTTCTTCACTACTTAATATTAATGGACTGTTGTGCCTTGCTTGTATTGTAACACCATAAATCCCTTCAACAAATGCTGGCAATGAAGTTAAATCATATTTATTAATATTTGTAGTGGTTGTAGCAATTAAACTATTATCACTCAATAAATACACCCTAATTAGATATTTAGTTGCACCCTGAGTATTAGCCCATACAATATTACCATCATTTACAGTTAATTTCTTAGGGCTATCTAATACTACTATATTTATTTCAGCACAATATGCCGAATTTACAATATCAATACTATTATTAGTTAAAGCTCTGACTTTTACAATATATGTCCCAACACCAAATTCAACATCTCCAGCATCAAGAATACCATTACTATTTGCATCATAATATTTTGGCATTAACAACCACTTATCGTTAGAAATAAATTTGTAAGTGTCATTACCATACTTAACAGATATCTCATATTTATTAACGTTATTACCATTTTGTGTTGGATTTGCCCATGTAATCTTTTCAATTTTTTCGGTATCAAGACCATCTTCATCTTTATAGGATTTTGTAATACTCAATCCAGTAGGTGCCAACAAGCCTTTTATATTCTTATCAACAATCTTTGAATTTAAAGTTGTATTATTTGATGCCTTAATTTCTATCGATATATTTTCAGCCAACAAGCCATAATCAAGGTTAGTAGTAATATAATCAAGAAGTTTATGTGCCTCAATAATACAAGTATAAGTTAATTCATTTATCTCAACATCAACTCCGTCTTGACTCGTTGTTATATCCAAATTAGATTTTACTCCATCTACACAAATTTCAACACTATCACTAACATTTTTCTTAGTAAATGTTATTTTAATTCTTCCATTAACAACTTCAATAGTTGGAGTTACTAATTTATGGAAAGTTTTTTGTTCACTTACATTGGAATTTAAATAATACGTACCACCAACATTAAGTTGACTAATTGCCTTTAATTCAAACGAAATATCATTAACAAGTTGTTCAAAATCATAATGGCATACATTACTAACCACTGTAAATTTATCCACACCATCTGTTAATTCTATAACATTGTCGCCATTATATAATAAGTTGTATTGCTTTAAACTGTCAACATTAGCCCAAGTTAATACACCATCTTCAACGCCAAGTTCAGGAGTATTTAATTTGTACGCCTCGATTGTTTTTTGTTTACTATCGAAATAATCCCCCGTGTCCGTATGAGAATATACACGCACGGTCACCTTACCTGCTGCAATTGTAGATATGCTATCCATCCCAATAGTTACAACTTGTCCACTTCTGTTTTTCCATCCCTCTAAAATAGTCATATCCTGGTCAAACATATAAGCATACTCACTAATAACATTATCGTCACTCTCAATATTTAAATATTTAGCATTATTATCTTCCGTAAACGACAATTCAGGCGCTTTCAAGAATTTGAATTTATATTCCGCACCCGTTCGATTAGGTATTGTAGTTTCATCAACTTTTGTAGCCACAAAACGTATTGAATATTCCGTTTGTTCGCAATATTCAACTTTTCCATTCATCCAGTCCAATAAATCAGCCATGGAAACTTTATTTTTGTTATTTTCTAGTGATAAACTTGAAATATTTACCTTATTTTCAACACCATTAACCTTAATTAACGCTTCATAATTGTCCTTATCGTCAATAACATCAAATAATATTCCCTGTTGGCTTTTTCCAACAGCATTTACTTTATTTAAAATCTTTAAAGTATTAGTGCATTGTATTGAATTTGAAATTAAAATATTTTCCGCAGTATTGTCAATAGATGTCCAAATCTCATATTCACCCGAACTAGACATAATTGATTTTAATTCATCTCGCACATTGTAATTTGAGTCAAATAAATCAGTTTGATAATATGGTCCCTTACTTTCAAAATCACTTAATACAATATCGTTGTCCCCATTTTCGATTAACAAATTAATAACATAATTCACTCCCCTAATATTTGTATCGCTTGGAGTAACTTGTAATTTTCCACCAACAATTTTAAATGTTGTTGCACCATTTAGTTTAGTTACTGAGTAAGTTTCAATATTTGAAGTTATAACCAAATCAAATCCATCATATCCTGATGTAACACTCTTAGGATTTGCAAACACTTCCACATTGTATACACCGCTATCAATAAATTTCGAACCGCAATCAGCAATTCCATTATTGACCAAAATATTTTCTCCGTTTAGCTTAAATGTATATTTTGTCGAATCATTCAACAATGCTTCATCATTACACGAAACGATAAATTTGCGTGTTGACTGATTAAATTCAAGTGTAGGATTTATCAACTTTTTAACCTTAACAACATCTGCATCTAATGTAACATCGCTATCCAAAATGTCTTTGTTGTTACCAATGTCCTTTACGCTATATGTATATGTACCAGAACTTAATACGCTTAAGTCATATTCGTTTACGCTGTATGTTTTAATTGTTTCAGATGTTCCTAACATTTCATATATTACACATGATGTTGAATTTATACTTAATTTCAAGTTTTCATAATCGATTGATATTTGAGGTGTTTCCAACTTTTCAAAAGGAACTATCACGCTATTATCATTATCTGCATCAAATATATTTTCGTTGTTACCATAAACCGATACTTTCGCCACATATTTGCCCGCATCTAAAACATTTGCATTTAAGTTGAATTTATAGTCAACCATATCAACCAATGTTTGAATAGGTGAGTCTAACTCCCCTTCAGCAAAAACTTCAACTTTATAGCCAACAGCATTATCAACAGGAACTATTGTAAATTGTTTATTGGATATAGGTGTGGTAGCATCAAATGAAGCCACTGGCAATTTAATGATACTTAAAGTTTGAATTTTGGAATCAAATACATTTCCCGAACCTATTCTTCGAACACCGATTTCATATTGCCCAGGCTCAAATTTATATCCAGCAAAATAACATTTATACGCATTGCCGTCATACAAATAATTAATGTAAGAACCATCATTAAAATCAATTCTGTTATTAACATTTATATCATTTAATACTGGCAAATTAACAACTTCGCCATTTATAATTAATTGATATCTACGTTCATCTTCATTTTCAAAATTTGTCCAACTAACCACTTCGTTAGCAACAGTCATATTTACGTTTTGCAATATCGTCCAGCGCTTAACCTCGGATTGTTGTGAGGTCAAAATTCTGTGTCCGTTACCATACGCACAAACTTCAATACTATATTCGCCTGCATTAAATTGGTTAACGTTATATGTATTGGTTACTACAAACTTGTTATGTATATTATCAACAACAACCCCCTCGATATCTTTAATTGTAACAAGATATCCCTCGGCACCGCTTATAGTATTCCAACTAATTATATTACTATTAATATTAATTTTAGGTGCTTGCAAAACAATAAACTGTAATTCGTTTGACTTTATTTGACTAGAAAGACTATTAACTTCAGTTGTACAAGCGCTAATCTGACACACATATTCGCCCGCACTATAATTTTCTATTTCAAAATAATTTAAAACCAAATTTTCATAAGTTTTATCTAGCAATCCATTTTTATACAATTCAATGGTATAACTTTCAGCATTTTTTACAAAATCCCAACTTATGAACTTGTTGCTTATATTAACATTTTGAACTTGCCCCAAAACCTTATATTCAACTTGTGTTATTTGACCTACAAATACATTTCCCTCATCAATTCCAATATATCCTTGTCGACTAGGAGAAATATTTATAGTATACTCAGCACCATCAACCTTATCACTATCCAAAATAAATTCAGCAAGGTTAACATTTGCTTTATTGTTCACAAAATTAATTTTATCGCTTGACACAGTTTCCGTTCCACGACTTGAAACAATATCGACGCTATAATTTACCACATTTTGAATTTGGTCAAAATACAATATTTGATTTTCAACATAAGAATTACTAACTCCCGCAAGTTTAACAAACGAAATCCCTTCGCTATATGGCGAATCTTTAAATATCTTTCCATCTCCAACAGTTTTTACACTGCAAGTAATTATTTGATTGTATCCAACATTTGTTGAAGCAATTATATTTTCAAAATCATACTCAATATTATTACCAATATTGATTTCCTTTCCATTTACTTTTAGGGTATATGAATTCGCATTATCTTTAGCATCAAAAGTCAACTTATTACCATCAAATCTTAAATCCGTAGGGGTTTCCAGTTCCGTAGCCTCATTGTAAATAAACACTGAAATAACATCGTTTACATTTTCGTTTTCCGTACTAACTACTTTCAACTTAATATCCAAACCTGCTTTCAGCGCGGTAATCTTACCGCCCTCAACATCTAATGCAGTCGCATCCATACTAATCAAAGTATAACTTCGTGACGTAGCATAACTTGGTAGTATTTTAATTTCAGGCTCATAACTCTCACCAACTAATAGTGAAATACTTTGTTCCACAAATTCTATTTTATCAACTTTAATACCATCTTCCTTTTTGCATGCGAAAAAAACACAGCATGCACAAAGTAGCATAATGCTTAAAAGTATATTTTTTGCTTTCGTCCTTATCATATCTTCCCCTTATTGTTAATGACAATTTCCTTGATATTATTTTAACACAATACTTAATTTTTATCAAACAAATTTAGGCAAAAAGTTATATATATTATTTACATACGCGCACAATAAATTTTGAAAATAAATATTGAAAATTTTTATTTTTGTTAAAACAACAAATCAAAAAATATCCTAAAAAATAAAAAATAATTTTTTCAAAAATTGCGAATATATCTATAATTAAGCATTTTATCGAATTTAAAGGGCATTTAAAATTTAATTATTTTTATTTTTTATTGAATTAAATTTTAATATTTTTCATTAATTTGTGTCAGTTCGCATATATACAATTATGGATAATTTTATATTCAACAATCAAACATATCAATCGCTTAAACAAGCATATGAAAAATATTTACAACCACTACCATTACATTGCCTTAGTTCCTTAACAAACATTATATATT
>JBKSMT010000061.1:0-6085 GCA_046881945.1 Clostridia bacterium | reverse complement strand
ATACATAAATAGCAATCATATGACAAAAATTTTTTATTTAACACAAAAAAATCATATAGCTTAAAAACTATATGATTTAATCTGTTTTTTTCTAATAATATCCACTATTTGGTCAGCAACCTGCTCTGCTGTTAAATTAGTTGAATCTAGTACAACTGAGCCTTTAGGCACAACCATAGGAGCAACTTCACGAGTTTTATCTAAATAATCACGTTCTAAAGTTTGTTTGTATATTGTATTAAAATCTACTTCCACACCCTTATTAAGCATTTCGTTAAAGCGTCTTTTACTACGTTCAATCACGTCACAATCTACGTAAAATTTATATTCCGCATCAGGAAAACAAAAACTACCTAAATTTCTACCCTCCATAACTACCGACATATCCTTACTAATTTCACGTGCCATATCGCTAGCCTTATAAACAACTTGAGGATTTTTTCCATATTGAGATACTATTGAATTTATTGTATTAGTATGGAGATATTTAGTAACATCTTTACCATTTACCATTAAGACTTGTTTACCATCAATATATTTCATACTAAATTCATTCGATTTAAGCGCTTGATTTACACTTTCAATTTCATCTGGCATAATTCTTAGTTTATTCATAGTATATGCTATTGCGCGATATGCTTCGCCCGAATTAATATGAACAATATTTAACTTTTGTGCAACCAATGATGCAACGGTTGACTTACCTGATGATGATGGGCCATCTATTGTAATGATGTACATAACTTTCTCCTTAGATTATCATATATAATAAGAAACTTGATTAATATCCCCTACTTAGTTTAAGTAATTTCAATCAATCAAGTTTCAGTATTATTTATTTTGAGGGATATTTTTATTAATTATCCATATTTTCAGTTGTTTCAGTACTTTCAGTTTGTGCAGAATCTTGAACTTGCTCAACAGTTTCAGTTTTAACTTCTACCACTTCCTCAACTTGAGGTACAACTTCATTATCTATTAATGTTTTAGCATCACTATTAGTTTCTTTTTCGGCTTCAACTTCTATGTTTTCAACAGTTTCAGTAGCCTCAACATTAAGTATTTCTTGTTGTCTACGTTTACGTTCCAACTTATCAATTTCACGTTGTGCTTTTAGTTGTTGCTTAGCAACCTTTTGTTCCTCTAGTTTAATTTGCTTTAATTCTTGTTCCTTAACATATTTTTCGTCCAAAGCCTTAGCCTCAGCCAATTGTTCTTGAACTTGTTTACGTTGAAGCTCAAGTTTTGCTTGCTTTGAGGCCAACTTATCAGCCTTTGCTTGTGCCTTGGCTTCAGCACGTTCTTGCTTAGCCTTACGCTTAGCAATGGCATCCGCACGATCAGCTTCGGTCATTTCAGCCTCCTTACGTAGTTGATTACGCGACGAATTTTCCTCACGCATCATACGCTTTTCAAGGTCGATTAAATATGCTTCAGTTTGCATAAACTCAATTTCATTTTCATAATTATTTACTTGAACGCCAAAACGTGCAACTTCCTTAGAAATATGCTTAACCTCATGCTCGATTGCTATTACTTCATGACGTTTCGAACCATCACGATTAGCAAGTTTTACACTACGTAAACGATTTAAAGCATCTTTATATTTTGCTTCATATTCAGCTCTTAAAGCAATTAGTTCTTCACATTCCTTAGTTAATTCACGCACTTCTCTAGCACGTTGGTCTTGAGCAAGACGACGATATTTATTTTGCATAACTGTAATATCGCGGTCATACTCTGCCTTACCTGTTTTAACGCGCTTTTTGAACTTAATATTACGACGAATAAATATACCAATAACCGCCACAATAATTGCTACAAATGTTGCAATTGTAGGGATATATGCCCAGTTGAAATTATTTTGGCTTTTTGATGATGTTGTATCTTTACTTTCATCTTCTGATGTAGCTGTATCTACTTTTAAAGTTGTAGCACTTGATTGACTTGCATCAAAATCAACCTTTTCGATAGTTGTAAATTCAATATTTCCAAGGAAAGCCCTACCATAGCAACCACCAAATTCGCTACCTAAACTAAACTTTAAACTTGAACTAGCAGTTGAATTTAATCCAATATATATCTCATAATGAGTCCACTTGCCTTCAGATGAGATATAACCAAACTTAGCATTTTCTAAATTAGTTAATTCAATATTTACACCTTGTGCAAGTATGTTGTTATCATACATTTCATCTTTTTCTTCTTGACCAATACCATCAGTAAATAAGTCAAATGATACTTTATAATATGAACCGCTACTAAAATTGTAATTAATAACACTAGCAAATTCATAATAACTATCTTGTTGTAAAGCAGTTACTATTGCCAATGCATTTTTGTTATCACCATCAATATCACGTAATGCTTCACGCTTAGATTCAGCAATCATCTTTAATTCACCTGTTAAATCTACGATACCAGCATTAACAGTTGATTCACCTTTATTACTACCTGTATATAAGATAGGTAAGTTGTATTCCCTTGAAGATGTTGAAGTTAGCATAGGGTTAGTTAAATCTAACTCAACACTACCATTATTTGCTATATCATATTCATTAAAACGATTGCTAAACCCATCTTCAGTATCGCTACTTTCGATTAAAATATTGTCGAAGAAAGCATAACCGCAAGCCAAATTATTGTCATAACCTAAAGCAAGTTCCAAATTAACATCAATACTATTAGCAGGAGTATGAATATTAAATTCAACCTTTTGCCAAGTACCAGCAGTATTAATATTATCAGCAATTGCTAAAATATTGTTTCCGTTTTTAATAATAAGTGTTGCATCATTATTGCTATTACCGCTTATATATGTGTTTACAAAAGTTGTAATTTTGTAGTACTTATTTGCATCTAAAGTTTTAGCTGAAGATGTATAACTATGTGTAGAATTTGTACCATTATAAATCATCAATACGTTATTATTAAGAGTATTATTCAATGCTGAAGGAGTTGCCATAGTATTGATATGGTTATATTTTTCCATAACATTATCAAATGCGCTTAAATTAACAACACCTGATAATTGAACACCTTCACCTGTAATGTTTTTAGTCCAACTTGTTGCAGTTGCAGGGTATGGAACACCATCAAAACTATCAGATTCCATTTGGTCAAATGAATAGTTTGCAATTTCATTACTATTTAACTTTAACCTTGATGAAATATCAATTGTACCTAAAGTTCCACTTGTAGATACTGCACTATATGCACTATAAGGTATACGTTCGATTTTAAATTGCTTAAAGCTTACGTTACCAGTAGCATTTTCAGTATCGTCACCTAAACCCAAACTAAATTGAACTTTGCTAGAATTTAATGCACCAGTTTTAACATAAATAACGTATTCAACATAACCATCAGTAACATTATTGCTAGTAACGCTAGAAATCTTTAAATTTGAAGATTGAGGAGTCAAATCGGCACCTTCTGATTCCATGAAATCATCATATTCATCTTCTTCGTCGATAATTTCATCTAATTTAACAAATGCCGAACCGCTATCTATCTTAGTAGATTTTGCAAAAACTGAAAATCTATAATAACTATTAGCGTCTAAAATTTCTTCCTCGCCCTTATAAGTTATATACGAATCAGTTGCTGTAAGTGTTAATGTGTTGTTTAGTACATCATAGTTCTTTTCACCCACACCGCTAGTGGAAGTTGAAAAGTAATTACGTACTGAACTACTTGCAACACCGTTAGAATATTGTATAACAGCGTTGTCAAAATTATATTCCTTATAATAATTATTTGTACGCAAATTTACTACACGGTACATATTTGTTGAAATACTAGGATTTGAAATATAATCAATAATTGTATCTTGAGATATTTCACCTGCGTGCAATTCGTCAAAGAATACACAACCATTAGTACCACCTGCACGGTTACCTATTTGCATATTGAATTTTAACTTAACTTCCTCATACGAATTAGTAGTAATAAAGAAAGTATAGTTATTCCACTCAGTTGATGATATATTTTCAATCAAACAATCCTCAAAAAGAACATTATCCTTAGTCAAAAATACTGATGCAACCGCATTATCACCTAAAGTTCTAGCTGATACGGTAACATAGTAATGCTTGTTGCCCGACAATGTAAACTCATTTGATGTGTAGGTGTAGTTACTACTTGTTTTTGTATTAATCATCAATACATAATTATCAGTTCCTACTCCCTTAGGATTAGCATACTCAGTCAAGCCGTATTTAGTATAGTTCTTTTGGTACTCGACATCACTAATATTAATTGCACCTGTCTTCATTTCAGGGGTTTTATTACCTGAATTTGTATAATCATTCAATGTATAAGGATATGTTGATTGAGATGCAAAACTAGTAAACGAACCATTGGATATAGTTAGATTATTTTCATTATCAAACTTAACCATTGTTGCATCAACACTTTTAGGAGTGCTTAAATTAAATAGCCCAATGCTAGATAGCACTACTAACGCCAATGCTGTTAAAATTGTAAAATACTTGTTGCGTAACTTAATTAATAATTTCATTTAAAACCTCTTGCAGTATAATTATAGTTAATTATGCGAATATGTCAACTTAAATTCGCCGTTTTTGTTGAATTTTGGTATAAAAACATAACCTCAATTTACTAAACAACCCTATTATAATACAAATATTTAATTTTGGCAAATATTTTTCTACAAAAAGTATAGAATAACTTTATGAAAAAGATAAAAAAATTACATATTTTGCTTTTAGGCGTATTAATAGGTGGAATAAATGGACTTTTAGGTGGAGGAGGAGGCATGATAGTCGTACCCGCATTAACAAAATTTTTTGGTTTAAGTCAAAAAGAGGCTCAAGCTACTGCCCTTTTTGTTATCCTTCCTATAAGTATTGCCAGTTCGATAATTTATATAACTCACAATTCAATCAATTTTGCTGACAGTTGGCCTGTTATACTTGCAATTATTGCCGGCGGTACTGGTGGGGCACTATTATTAAACAAACTTAATAACAAGATTGTGCGTATTATATTTATTGGGTTAATTTTTGTAAGTGGAATAATGATGTTGATTAAATAATGAGGTTTTTATGATATTTTGGGAAATTGTTGGTGGACTAATTGGTGGATTAATTGGTGGTATGGGTATGGGTGGCGGAACATTACTTATTCCTATACTTACTCTATTTGCTGGTTTTCAACAACTTGAAGCACAAGGTATAAACCTTATTTCATTTATACCAATGTCGATAGTTGCTCTTGTTTTACATTTCAAAAACAACTTAGTTAGGTTTAAGGAAACTTACTGGCTGGCAATTATAGGCGCGGTGGTAAGTTTGCTAAGCGCATTACTTGCAGTACATATTAATGGAACAATATTAAAAAAAATATTTGCAATATTCCTAATAATTATAGGCATATGGCAACTTGTTGAATTTATTAAAGAATTTAAAAAAAATGGAGATAAGTAATCCCCATTACCACTTAAATTATCAACAAATTTTGCATATCTATTTGAAATATCGTAGCAAATTTAATTAATTCACGTAAAGTCACACTTAAATCATTATTGTATATCTTTAAAAATAGGTTATAATCAAAATCAAAGCTTGCACAATACTGTTCCCAATCTTTGTTTGTCGCTATTAAAACTTTATCAAGAAAATCAGTATTTATAAATATGTTGTACATAATACACCTCTCACTTGTTTACATTATATCACTCCTATATGGTAGTGTCAAGCATTTTGAAAAATTAATTATGTAAAATGTGTAATAGTATGGTTAATAAGTTTGGTATAAGATTAAAAGAGTTAAGAAAAGATAAAAAATTATCAATGAAACAATTAAGTTTAAAAGTTGGAATTGCAGATTCCTGTATTTCACGATGGGAAAATGGTCAAACAATTGTAAATGCTGAGCAACTAATTGTTTTCTCTAAATTTTTTAACGTATCAGTTGATTATTTGCTTGGTTTACGAGATTATGATTAAATTTAAAGGAGGGTTAACTTAATATTAACCCTCTTTTTTTTATCGTCACCATATTTTATCCGCAACATAAAACAAAAACTCACAACCCGCCCATTTCAAGTTGTGAGAGTTTT
>JBKSMT010000060.1:0-8081 GCA_046881945.1 Clostridia bacterium | reverse complement strand
TCAGGTAACAGATTTATAATAAAAGTAGGAGAAATTATTCTCCTATTTTTTAATTTTAAAAAGATATTGTCAATTTATAAATAATGTGCTATAATAAATTTAATTAAAGTTAAAGGGGATACCAATGAGTAGCGAAAGTTTAATTCAACAAGCAATTCAAAAAAATAAAGTGCGAAAGGTAGTTATTAATTATGTTGAAAGATATAATGAATTTGTAAGAATTCATAATCGTAATCCTAGAGGTCATATTCCAGGAGAGCAATCATTATATATGAGTTTTAAAAAATACTCATCATTACAAGGTTTGACGGAAGATGAAATTAAATATTTGCAGGATAATTTAGTTAAAATTCAAGATGTTAGACTTTCATTAATTAATTTTGTTGAAGATTATAATAATTTTGTTACAAAATATGGACGACCACCACAAAGGCAAAGTGATACAAGTTTATATCTTAGAATGATAAAATATATAAATCCAAATAATTTAAGTGAAATTGAAGTTAAATATCTTGAAAAAAATGGTATCAATGTTGAGTTGTTGTATAATAGTAATTTAGCTGGTAAAGGTGTTAAAAGATTTGTAGAGGATTATTTAAAATTTATTGATAAAAATGGTCGCGAACCTAGTATACAACATGAAAAAGAGTTGTACAAAAGAATGATTCATTACACAAATCCAAATAATTTAAGTGAAGATGATGTAATATATCTTGAAAGAAATGGTATTAAAGTTAGACCTAACGATAAGAGTAAGGTGGTAGGTAGAGGTGTTAAAGGTTTTGTTGAAGAATATAAAGAGTTTGTTGAAAAATATCATCGTAAACCCGATTGTGTAACTGAAAAAACTTTATATGGTAAAATGATAAGATATACAAATGCTAACAATTTAAGCGAAGTTGAAATTGAATATCTTGAGGACAATGACATCGAAATTAGATATTTAGATGATACTAATTTGGTGAGAAAGGTTGTAAAGAAATTTGTAGCAGAATATAAAGAGTTTGTTGAAGAAAATGGTCGTGAACCTAAAAAGCAAAATGAAACTAATTTTTATTATAAAAAGATATATTATACTAATTCTAAAAATTTAACTGAAGCTGAAATTAGATACCTTGAGGAAAATGGTATTAGTGTTAGAACTTTTGATAGAAGTGATCCAATCGGTAAAGGTGTTAAAAATTTTGTTCAGGAGTACAAAGATCTTATTGAAAAAAATGGTCGTAAACCTAGATATGAAACCGAAAGAGGTCTATATGATAAGATGATTAGATATACTAATCCTAAAAATTTAAGCGATGACGATATAAAATATCTTAAAGAAAATGGTATTGAAATTAGGTCGTTAGATAAAACTAATTCAATTAGGGAAAGTGTTATTAAATTTGTTCAAGAATACAATGCTTTTGTTACATCAAATGGGCGAAATCCTTTACAAAGCAGTGGTATTAAGATTGAGGAAAAACTGAGTGTAAAATATAGGATTTGCATGGATTCAGCCAATAAACTAAATTTAAATGATGTGGAAAAACAGTATATTGAAGACAATTTAATAAAAATATCTGTAAGGCATATAATTAAAAATTTAGTTGATAATTACAAGGATTTTGTAATAACTAAAGGGCGAGAGCCTAAAAGTGGATTGGCAGGCGAACATAACTTGTATACGAGAATTGTAAAAAATACTAATCCTGACAATCTCAATCCAGATGAAATTAAATATTTAGAATTAAATGGTATTTCAGTAGGCGATTATAATGAAGTGGTTAGATTGTCAATAAAATTATTTGTTAGGGAGTATATGCACTTTATTAAAGTTTTTAAGAGGGTGCCAAATATTAAATCATCAAGTACTGAAGAGGTGAAATTATATTTACAATTTGCTAAATATTCAAATGAAAAAAATATAAATAATGCTGAAAAAGAATTTTTAAAACAAAATAATATTGAAGTGAAAGAAGATAAATTTTTAAAAATCAGAAGAAGTGTTAGAGAGTTTGTTAGGGAATATAATGATTATATTTCTACATTTAATCGAAAACCAAAGTATGATGGAGATAAATGTGAACAAAGGCTGTATAGAAAAATTAAATATTATACTAAACCGGAAAGATTACTGGACTTTACGGATGAGGAGATAGAATATTTGCAAGCAAATGGAATAAAGTTAAAATTGATTAGTATTGAAAAATAAAAAAAGGACTCATTTTGATATGAGTCCTTTTTGAGAAAAGGATTATAGTCAATTAATAAAGGGGTAAAATTAATTGACTTAGGGAACACGTATTAGATTGTTCTAATACGATAGATGCATTGTTATATTGCTTGGTTATCCTTAATATCGGCAACCAAAGCTTCGGTTGTTAGCATTGTTGAAGCAATGCTTCCAGCATGTTGAAGTGCTGAACGCGTTACTTTAGTAGGGTCAATAATGCCTTGTTCAATCATATTACAATATTTATTGTTAAGAGCATCATAACCATAATATTCGTTAGAGTTTGTTAGTATATTATTGATTACTACGCCTGGATCCTCGCCCGCATTAATACAAATTTGTTTAATAGGGGAACTTAAACTATTTACAACAATCAATGCACCAGTTTTTAAATCACCATCAAGACTATTTGCAAAGGTTAAAACTTCCTTAATACATTTAAGAAGTGCTGAGCCTCCGCCAGGAACAATACCTTCCTCAATGCCTGCTTTTGTAGCATTTAAGGCATCTTCAATACGTAGTTTACGTTCTTTTAACTCAACTTCGGTTAATGCACCAACGCGTATTTGAGCTACCGCACCACTAAGCTTACCAATACGTTCCGACAAAACTTCTTTATCGTAACTATTGTCCACTTCACTTAATTGTGATTTAATACATTGTATGCGGTCTTCAATATTTTGGTTACTTCCAGCGCCTGAAATTAGTGTAGTAGTATCCTTAGTAACAATAATTTGCTTGCATTTACCTAAATTTTCAATAGTGATATCTTTTAAATTTTGACCAACTTCATCACTAATATATGTGGCACCTACAAATGTTGCAAAGTCAATTAATTCTTCGCGTCTACGGTCACCAAAACTAGGAGCCTTTACGCATACGCAATTAAATATTCCACGCACTTTGTTTAGTACAAGTGTAGCAAGGGCATCGCCCTCAACATCATCAGCAATAATAAGCAAACTAGCACCGATATTTGCAAGTGTTTCAATAATAGGTAATAAGTCTTGAAAGTTGCTTATTTTTTTGTTAGTAATTAATATGTAAGGATTTTCAAGAGTGGCTTGCATTTTGTTAGTATCGTTACACATATACGAACTTATATAACCGCGATTAAATTGTAATCCCTCAACAATATTAAGTTCGGTACTAACTGAGTTGCTTTCCTCAATAGTTATAATTCCATTTTTTCCAACACGTTCCATTGCTTGATAAATTAATTCACCCACACGTGTATCGCCTGCCGAAATACTTGCAAGTTGCGAAATTGATTTAAAGTCCTCAACGGGTTGAGATAATTGTTTTAACTTATTAACAGCAACGTTAATAGCTTGTTCAATACCTTGTCGAAGAATGATAGGATTTGCACCAGCGGTAAAATTCTTGATACCTTCTTTTAGCATTGCCTGAGCCAAAACTGATGCGGTGGTTGTGCCGTCACCGGCTACATCATTTGTTTTGATACAAACTTCTTTAATAATGCTGGCGCCTAGATTTTCAAAGGCATCTTCAAGTTCAATTTCCTTAGCAATAGTAACACCATCATTAGTTATTAGCGGGGTTGACATACCTCTAGCCAAAACCACATTACGACCTTTAGGTCCAAGAGTTATTTTAACAGTGTCAACTAATTTATTTGCACCATCGATTAATTTTTGACGTGCTTGTTCGTTTGATAAAATTTGTTTACTCATTATTTTCCTCCATAACGGCAACTAAATCAATCTGCCTTAGTACTATAAAGGTTTCATCTTCTATTTTAATTTCGTTACCAGCAAATTTATTAAATAATACCTTATCCCCAACACATACTTGCATACCAACATTATTAGCGTCAATATCTAGTCCGCTACCTATGGCTACAACCTTGCCTATTTGAGGGCGTTCTTGCGAAGTTGATGGCAATACAATTCCTGATTTGGTGGTGCTAGTTTGAATATCTGGCTTTATTACAACTCGGTCAAATAATGGTTTAATGTTCATAATTTTCTCCTTTTTAACATATCCGCAATGTATTAATCAAAATTTAAAATAAAAAGAGGACTATTTATAATAAAAGAAATGAATAATATATCTATTTTAGGAAGTTATGAAATAATGAGGTTGATTAATACATTGCTTTATATGTTTATATTGTAATGCTTAAAATCAATTATATTGCTATATATTTTTGTCTAATTGTGACATATTTTAAAGCATTTACACGCATATTATACAATCCAAAATTTCAAAAATAAATACCCAGTGCCAAAAATTTTTAAATGACGAATATTTAAATGCTTAAAATCATTAAAAACAACAACTCTAATTAAATGGTTGCTAAATATATTTATTTTCAACATAAATCAAGCAATAGGTAAATACAATAATGTATGAAAAGTAAAGAATATAAAATTTATGAAATTGAAAGCAAAAACAAAAGCGGGATATTTGGAGTTTCAGTATTAATTTGTGGATTGTTATTAGCGATTAGTTTATGTAACTTGTTTAGTTATGCGTTTTTTTCAAATGGAATTGATTTTGTTTCGGGCAAAAGCCGAAATACCGATAATTTTTATGCAGTTGAGTTAAATAGTTTTGATAATTATGACCAGGCTTATGATTTTGCTACTTCAATTCAAACCAAAGGTGGAGCTGGGTATATTACTTATAACAAAAAGTATAAGGTGTTATCTTCATTATATCTAACGTATGATGATGCTAAAAGTGTGGCAGATAATGCAAAAGGCGAATATGTTAATGCTTGTGTATATGAAATTGCTTTGCCTGAAATTTGTGTACCGGATAATATAACCGCCGAACAACAAAAAGTTATTACTACAAGTTTTGCAGTAATTAAATCGGTCATTTCTACAATGACAAATATTTATTTAGGCATTGACAAAGGCGAAGTTAAAGATAACACCGCAAAAACAATGTTATGTACGCTATATGATGATTGTACCAGTCAAGCGGATAGCGTGCGTACAGCATTTCATAGCCTAGATACAGCGCAATATCTAAAATATAAAATGTATTTAACTAATTTTGCCTCTAATATTGCTGATATTACTAACATTGAATTGCAAGGCGTGGAATTATCGCAAATAATTAAATATCAACAAATCAAATGTACATTTTTGTATATAACGATGTCAGGATTATTTTATTAAAATAACTCAAATTTCAATGTAAAAATTGAAAAAAGTGTTGACAATGTATTGTTTAAGTGCTATAATAAGTGTCAAATGAAACAGAACGTGGATATGGAATTTAAACAAAAGCAGTTGGAAAAGCACGTTAATGTGTACATGATTTTTTTGGCACTAATAGGCCTAATTTGTATGATAGTATGCTCTGGCATACTATTTTTAATGCATAAAAAAGAAAATCAACTAACAGCTACAGATATATTTAATGACAATATTTATAGTATAGTAGAAATTAAAGCCTATACTGAAGATGTTGGGGAAAGTTTTGGCACGGCTGAATTTATTGATAACAAAGGAACGCTTGTTACTAATGCTCACGTAGTTACATATACAAAATTTAATGTAAGATTTGCTTTTGATGAGTTCTATATTAGATTTGCAAGCGACGAAGAGTATATAGAAATATCAATACTTAAATATGATGCAAATTTAGATATTGCGGTTTTGCAAATGAATCCAACAGTACATAAATTTAAACCAATAGAAATATATGATTCTTCAAAAATATCAACAGGGGACAAAATTTACACAATTGGTAATTCTGCTAATTACGGTCTATCAATGAGTGAGGGTCTTATAGGAAGTCCATTAATTAATATTACATACAACGAACAAACACGTAGTGTTATTCAAGCCAATATTAATATAACGGAAGGAAATAGTGGAGGTGCTTTGCTGGATTATAAGGGCAGGATTATAGGAATAACCACATTTAGAACTCGCGATAATAGCGGGAATGTAATTTATGGTATTGCTTACTGTATTCCCATTAATACAGTATTACAATATATAAACGCTTAAGGAGGAAATTATATGAAAAAGCGATTTATTTTTGCTTCAGTTTCGTTTATACTTACAATAGTTTTTTCAGTCAGTTGTTTATTATTAACTAAATTAAATACTGATTCGGTAATTGCAAGTATTGCTCCAAGAAATATCGAATTACAAGAACGCGATATTGACTATGAAAGCATTTTGAACGAATTTGAAGATGCTACTTTGGAAACTAACGGTGATTTAACAACATTCGAGGGTTACAAAACAGTTGACATCAATGCTTTGGCAGAATTTGATAATTTAAGCGAGTCTGATATAAGTCAAGCGCAAGAAAGTTATGTCAGATATTATTTTAGTTATAATGAAAAAACAAACATTGTAACAATTACTGCTGAGATGAAGAATAATTTAGGAGAAATTGAAATTGAAGAAATTTCAGGAGTAGGATTCATTAATGACAAAAATCAAATAGACGCAGTTATGAATATTGATGGTGAAAGCATATTATTAAGTGAAATGCAAGAAGCAGGAATGATTCAAAATTGTGGCTGGTTTAAAAAACTTGTTAAAAAGGTTGTAAAAGTCGCGGTAGTTGTAGCTGCGGTGGCTGTAGTTGCTGTTACAACTGCAGCAGTCGTTGTGGCAACTGCAGGCGCAGCAGCTCCAGCGTTGGTTGCTGCGGGTGTGGGAGTAACTACATCAGCAGGAATAGGCGCGGCGGCAGGAGTTGCAGCAGGCGCATTATTTGCGCTAACCGTAGGTCAAGCAGCAATTCAAGCAGGTACAGCAATCAGCGAACCAATAGCGGAGGATATATCTCAAGTTGTTGATAAGGCAACAAATGCAATTTTAGAGATTGTGTATAAGGGTGTTAGTTATGCATCGGCATTATTAACTGCTACAGTGGCATCAAATTTAGCAAAGGATACGTATTTTATGACATTGGCTAATCCTACTGATGGTGCAATGTATTATTGCGCAACGGCGATTGACAAAAATTTTGCAATATCAATAATGGCAGCAAACACATCGGTTAGTGTATATACATACTATGAAACTAATGCTCGAAGTGTGGCACAACAAGCAGGAAATAATATGTCACCAATCTGGGAAAGGCATCATGATTATGGATACTTTGACCACTATCATCTTGGAAATCTATCTGCAAGAGGAGAGAGTCATAAAGATTGTCATTCTCATGCATTTTATGGATTGCCACAATTTAATTAGAGGAGGAAATAATGAGTGTTTCATATCTTATCGCTTTTGATAAAAGCTTAACAAAAACAGACTATTTATATAAATTTATTCTAGAAAGTAAAAAAACCGTTTTTTTTGAAAATGATGGAATTTTATTTAGCGACAAGCTATACCCGCAAGAACAAGAGATTGCACATAAATTGTTTCCACAACGCAAGGTTTATTCAATTCGTAGTAGTGTTCCATTAAGTTATGACAGTTCCGATAGAATATCTATAAGCGAAGAGTATTATATATGCGAGAAAGAACAACTATTATGGTTTTTAAACTTTCTGAAAAAACATATAAAAAGTGATGAGGATGTTTTATTTCTAAAACTAAATCTTGGACAACCTATAAATTATTCAAAAATTCTAGCAAAACAAGTTGATGTTAATGATGTTGAGTTGCCAGAAAGTGAATTTACTTTTGATAATCATATTTATCAATTTGTTAATTGCAAACAAGATATTAAAACATTAACTTAATAAAATTTGCTTTAATAATTAAAAAACCAAAACCTGAAATGGGCGGGTTGTGGTTTTTTGTTTTATATGTTTGACAAAAGGATTAATATGAGTTAAAATAATGTGGTAGAGGCAGGAGTTGCAGCAGGCGCATTATTTGCGCTAACCGTAGGTCAAGCAGCAATCCAAGCA
>JBKSMT010000059.1:0-12332 GCA_046881945.1 Clostridia bacterium | reverse complement strand
TGGGGCTAATCATTACGAACATTACTACTATTGCAAATATGCCAGATATATATTTACTCATACTACCACTAGGTAATATTACATTTATTAATACACCTAATAATATTACTCCTAATAGCGTTAAAAGATAACTATTCATATCCCTCTCTTTTATATCAATAACTTGTTATATCACATTAGCCGACGCCATACACATACCTATAGATAAAAAGTACATAAACCCCACCGCTATTATACAAGTTGATAACATGGTAATAATTTTAGACGTGCTATGTAAAAAACTAGTAATACAATTATTATTAAGTGGTTGAAGTATTGCGCTTACAGCCTTAAGCATCAAACTAAATATAACAATCTCAAGTATTGGTGATAGTATTGATGATGTAATAATCAGAATACCTACCAACCCTATAGAATTTTTAATTAAAACACCGCTAGCAAGTATCAAATCCATACCTTGCGATAAATATCCGCCCATTACAGGAACATAGCTACTAATAGTAAATTTGGCAGTCCTAAGCGATATCGAATCAAACGAACCTGCTGATATTCCTTGTATTGATATTACTGCAAAAAATATTGTAAATGTTATACCTATAAGCCATTTAAATAAACTACTTAAAAATGAATTAAATTTATCTAATTTAACGTTATTAGATAAATGCCCTATCACACTTAATACAAAACTAAATATAAATATAGGTATTACCATTTTAAATATTAACGTGCTTATTATATTAGTCATCAAGGCAAGTACTGGTTGAAATACCCCTACACTTGAAATAGCTCCTATACCCGACATTAGGGTAAGTATTATAGGGAATATTATACTTATAATATTTTCCATACTGCCTATAGTAGATGTTGTGCTATTTATTAAACGCTTAATACTAGTTGATAGTACTACCACAATCAAACAAAAGCAAACAAAATGTACTATATCTCCGGTTGACTTTTCATTAAACTTACTTTTGATTTGACCTAGCAAACTTGCTATTATTCCAATACCAACTATAAGCGCAAACATTGGCACATATTGTATTATTAATTGAAATAATACTTGTAGTATTACCTCAATTATTGTTGAATAGTTTACTGCTTGTTCACCATTAATTACGCTTTTTATCTTGTCCTTAATATTGTTAAGTGAAAACATCTTAATTTGATTACTATCAAAACCATTTAAAACGTCTTCAATAGGCGTAAAATCAATATCACCTAAGATATTTTCTACATTACCAGTTAATTGTTCGTCCATTTCAACAATACTAGCGTTAGCACAATATGTATATGTGGGTTTTATAATTATTGCAATAAATGATATAAGAATTATCAATAATACAAATGTTCGTTTTAAATATTGTGGAGTTTTACGAGGATATTCAAACCTTACTTTTGTCATAATAACTCCAACACCACATCAATCACGCTATTAACTATCGGCAGAGCTATTACGAGGATTGTAATTTTGCCACAAAATAATATTTTATCCGCAATGCTATTACATCCTCCATCTACACATAAATTAGCACCAAACTCGCATAAATAGCCTATACCTATAATTTTTAATACTGGTACGAATAACGAACTGCTTACGCCAGTTTTATTAAATATATTCATAAAGTTCCCAAAAACATTTTGTAACATCTGCACTGTTAATATTAGTATGACAATGCTTCCTGCAAGCGTTATAAGCATGGCAATCTCAGGCTTTACTTGTTTGACCACAATCGTAGCCACTACCGTAATAAGCCCAACCGCCACCACTTTGAATACATCCATAACATACCTCAAAAAGAAAACAAGTTTTTAATTGTATTTAATAGATTTTGTACTAAATCCAATACCATTAACAAACATATAATCAATCCTGCAAGCGTTGTAACCGACGCAATTTCCTCCTTCCCCAAATGTTTTAATATTTGATTTACAATAGCGGTAATAAGCCCTATACCCGCTATCTTAAATATAATATCTACCGACATACTTCTCCCTTTAAATTACTTTATATTTCTAAACAAAAGATTTACTTAATTATTAGTCATTTATCATTGTTAAATAAATAATATGGCTAGTCCAATAGCAAACAAAAACGATAGTTTAGTAATAAGTGGACAATACTTTTCTTTTTGTTGTTTTGTTGTTTGTATTTTATCTTTTAAATATATATCATAAGCATCTAATTGTTTAAGTTCGCCAAATGTATCATTTTTACCTAATGAATATAACATATTACTTAATTGCTGACGTTCATCTTCATCTAATATGTGCACAAAACTAATATCAATATCCGTTCCTTTTTCAAGATAATTTAAATAGGTTCGATATATTTCTTGATTATTCTTTTTTAATGATGTTTGATTTAGGATTTGCTTAATTTTTTGCTTTTGAAAACTTAAGTTAAGTCTCATCTGCCTAAAGAACTCACCTACACTTTCAAACAATTTATATCTTTCGCGATATTGATTACATACCCCTTGTGATATAAGCATAACAACCACAATTAAACCTATCATTAATATATATTTCATCTCTTTCCTTTTATCTTTAACTTTAACACAAAAAAGCTTTGCTAATTAACGGCAATAAATACACTTTAAATTGCTATCATAAATATGTGTAAGTGTACCAGGCCCCTCGCTATCACTAAGTATTACATAACGTTCAAACAATTTATCATTTATAATATTGTCAAACCCACGCTTTTGCTTTAATTGAGTAATACTGTCGCTGTGTATTGTAGCTAGCACTTTAACGCCAGAATTTGTTGCGTCTACAATGCTTTGTAGGTCATTATCGATATCTATTTCATCTGTTACAAATATATCCGGCTTCATACTGCGAATTCCTTGTTTAAAAGCAAATTCCTTAGTGCAGTTTGAATAAATATCTGCAAAGTTTCCAAGAGGAATCTCCGCCACCCCATTATTAACACTAGCAATCTCATTACGTTCGTCCGCTACAAGCACATTATAACAATAGTTTTGATTAGATAATTGATATACTACATCTCTTATAAAAGTGGTTTTACCCGCACCTGCTGGTGATACTATCAATGTGTTTTTAAAGTCCTTGTCCAACATATATTCAAGTGCCAATCTACTACAACCTTTTATGTGATGCGGAATACGTATATTTGCCGATTGAAAATTCTTGATTGTAACTATTTCGCCATTTTCACTTACCACTTCACCACAAATACCCACACGCACGCCTTTAGGTAAGGTTATAAAGCCTTGTTTTAGTTGGTCGTTAACAGCATATACCGCGTTATCACACAATTTATATACAAAATCTTGCATCATTTCATAACTGCATATTATTGCGTTATCATAATCACTAAACCCTCGTTCACCTACAAAGTATTTTTTGTTTTTAATACACACAACCAGCGGGCAATTAACCCTTAACCTTATTTCGTTAATATCAGCATAGTTCAAATGCCTTGCAATAGTATTATATATAATATCTGGCAAATAGCGTTTTAACATAGTTCACCTCTTTTACTTATTGATATAAACCTTTAACCCTATTTAGAACGCAACAAAAAAATAGCACCAATTTTCGTGCTATTTCGATAAAGTTCTTTAATTTTAGTTTTCGTATCCTAGAAGATAATTAGGACTTACGTTAAAATATTTTGCAATTAAATCTAACATTACAATATTAGGTATTTGAACTTTCCTTTCCCAACGTCCTATTGCAACATCACTTACACCTATTTTCCTTGCAAGTTCTTTTAATGATAATCCTTTTTCTTCTCTTAATTCTTTTAATCTTTCCGCAAAAATTTCATTTACTCTATTCATATTAATATATATTGTAACCATTTGGTTGCACAAAATCCTTGACGCAACCGAAAAATTGCGTTATAATACTATCAACCAATTGGTTGTTAAAAAAGATTTAATATGTTAAAATACATTTGTTTAAGATTAAAAGAAGTCCGTATTGAAAAAGGCTTAACTCAAAAAGAATTAGCCAAAGCAACAGGATTTTCCATATATCAAATTCGCAGGTGGGAAAATTGTATTTCATCTCCTAAATTTTTTCATATTTTGCATTTAAGCAACTACTTAGATGTACAAATTGATTACTTGACTGGAAAAAGCGATATAAAAGAAATGTTTAGATATGAAACCAACCCTCGATTTGAAGAACTTTGCGGATATATCACTTTTGATTAATTAAAAAATAAAGCGTATTACTTACGCTTTATTTTAATTATAAATGCTTAGTATGGTTGTGATTTAGTTCCTTTGAACTAACGTTTACCTTTTTAGCAGATTTTGACTTGTTCTTGTTAGCCACTTGAATTTGACCAACACGTCTAGCAATCAATCTTGGATTTTTAGTTTGTTCCTTAATTTGATGTGCTTCGCCAAATATAACTTTATCTTTCATAATATCCTCCAATAATCTAGTATTCAATTTTTAATATTTTGGATAAAATAAGAGCGAAATATAACTTTTCACTCTTATTTATATTAATTAGCAAACTTATTTGCTATTATACACGTTCCATATATTCGCCAGTACGAGTATCAATACGAACTCTATCGCCTTCGTTTACAAACAATGGAACTTGGATTGTATAACCAGTTTCCACCTTTGCTGGCTTACCACCTGATTTAGCGGTATCACCACGAACACCTGGTTCACATTCAGTAATTGTAAGTTCTACAAACATAGGTGCTTCCACGTTAATAGGAGTACCCTTATAGAATTGAACTTGAGCACTCATATTTTCAATCATAAACTTCATAGCTTCTTCAACTGTATCGTAGTTGAAAGGAATTTGCTCGTAAGTTTCGTTATCCATAAAGTAGTACAAACCACCTTCGTTGTACAAATATTGCATTTCACGACGTTCGATTTGGATATCATCAATCTTTTCAGATGGATTGTAAGTACGTTCAATAACTTGACCTGTAATTACGTTCTTCAACTTTGTACGAACGAATGCAGCGCCCTTACCTGGCTTAACGTGTTGGAAATCAACTACTAGGAATAAGTTAGGGTTTTTAGGGTCCTTACTAGTACCATCATCAAAAATAACACCTTTTCTAATATCACCTGCTGTAATCATAATTTTCTCCTTTTATTATTTTCTGCTTATTTATTATAACACACTATCCGCTATTTGACAAGTAATTTTAAATAATTTATTTAAGTTCAATCTTGCCATCACGTAAATCTTCTAAAAATTTAACGTTTTCTTTATAATCCTCAACATCAACTGGCAAATTTTTATTAATCTTAATTTGATATTGATAATCTCTTATCATTCTTTCGATTATTCTTTGTTGTTGTTTCTTATTATTTATTTTGATATCAATTTCTTCTAATAGCATATTCATTGCCTTACGACCAATTTTTTTTGTATGTTTAGCAATAATATCGCTACTAATAAATCCTTTTAAAGTTTTATAATAATATTTTGATTTGTCTGATTCATTTGAAAATGCTTTTGGCGTAATATAATATTCTACACCAGAGCCTTGTAAATGCAATTTTTTACACAGTTCAAGAGCCATCATAGCATCTTTTTCCACCGCAAAGTCACCAAGGTCCCACATCCACTCAGGCACCAGATTTCCATTAATATTAACCCTTTTAGCACCCGACAATCTATAAACTACTTTTTCCATAATTTTCTCCTACTTTACCAATCCTGTTTTTTCTCGTAAACTTTCTAGATATTTGATACTTTCTTCAATTTTTTCAATACTTTCTTCACTAGTACTTGATGTCATTAAAGCAAAATGAAGTTTATCATTATATTCTTTTATCATTCTTTCAATAATACGAAGTTCTTTTTCAGCTTTATTATCTCTTTTATTGATTTCATTTAAAAGGTCATCAATCGTTAGTTTATTAATATCTAGATAATATCCAATATTTAAGTTATCATCAAGAAATTCGTCTAAATTTTTATAATATCTTTTATAATATCTGTGCCTTATACTTTGTGGAAATGATTTTTGTTCTACCCTATGATTGTGTAAAAGTTTTTCACCCATTGCTCTATGCACTATTTCATATAGTTTAACGGCTTTTTGGGCATCTTCTTCATTTACAAACAAACCAACTACCTGCCAAGTCTTGCTAATACATTTTTGTTTATAAAAATTTTCCTTTTCGATACAAGCCTCATACAAATCAATTTTTTCCATATTTTCTCCTTAAAAGTTGATTTATTATATCATAAATATTTATTCTTGTAAATACCAAAACCTAAAATACATATTAAAAAACTACAACGTTAAATTGTAGTTTTTATAAAATAATTACACTTTATAGTATTTACTCATCTTAATGTGTTTGTTTTTTGCAGTGGCGATGGCTACAAATTCGTTGTCCTTATATAGCCTATAATCACCATCTTTAAGGTCGGCAATTATGGTTTGACCATTAAGTAAGCGGTTTACCATTTCTACATTATCTAGTGTACTTAAATTATTAAATACACTATCTATCGGCAATAAGTTAGATTGGATTAATTCGTTGGTATTATCCTTAATATCAATGCAATCTTCAATATTCCATGTGCCTAATTTAGTTCTAACAAGGCTAGTCATAGTTGCAAGAGTGTTAAGTTTAGATGCAATATCGCGACCAAGCGAACGTATATAAGTACCTGCACCGCAAGTAATTTCAAGTTTTAAAACTCCCGCATTATAATCTAAAATTTCAATATTATGTATGATTACTTTGCTAGGTTTTAATTCAAACTCTTTGCCCTCGCGAGCTAAGTCGTATGCCTTTTTACCACCTATCTTTTTGGCACTATACTTTGGTGGCATTTGCTCAATTTCGCCTTTAAATTCTAGTAATATTGATTTGATTTGTTCTAATGTTGGTAATGTATCACATTTATCTTCTAACACACCCTCTGCGTCAAGCGTATCGGTACTATAGCCAAAAGTAAATTCGGCCACATATGTTTTAGTTTTATTTAAAAACATATCAAACAGTTTGTTGGCACTACCTATAGTCACCGCAAGTACTCCCGTTGCCATAGGGTCCAGCGTGCCAAGGTGCCCTACTTCGCGAGTATTAAACACCCTTTTGCAAAAATTAACAACGTCAAAGCTTGTCCAGCCTTGACGTTTATTTACTAATAATATTCCCCTCATTAATCTTCCTCATAATCAAATTGGTCATCTGGGTTAGTAGTATAAGTAATATTACTTAGCAACTCATCAATCTTTTGACCATAACCTAAAGAGTTATCCAGATAAAAGTCTAGTCTTGGAATAATACGTAATCTAATCTTTTTAGCAAGACGACCACGAATAAATGAGCCTGCACCTTTCACTCTATTCAAAGTATCTTGTGCGTCACCGCCATATACTGACAAATATACTTTAGCATTAGCAAGGTCTGGAGCAACGTCCACCTCGCTAACCCCTATCATAGAGGTTATTTGAGGATCCCTAAGTTCGTTATTTATTATAAGTGCTACTTCCTTTTGGATTTCGGAATTAACACGTTCTAATCTATTATTTTTCATTAATCTTCAATCCTTTTAAGTGCGAAACATTCGATTATATCGCCAACTTTAATTTCGTTGAAAGCAAGTTTGATACCACATTCACGACCTTTACCGGCTTCCTTAACGTCATCCTTAACGATTTTAACGCTAGATAATTCGCAATCTTCAACAATAACCTCACCATCACGTATTACACGTGCATGAGTGTTACGCGCAATTACACCATCACGAACAATTGAACCTGCAACAATACCGATACCGGTAAGTTTAAATACTACAAGCACTTCAGCCTTACCCATTTCAACTTTTTCGTATTTAGGCTCTTTCATACCTTTCATAACTAATTCTAGTTCTTCAAGTAGTTCATAAATAATCTTATAGTTCTTGATGTTAACCTTTAGACGTTCAGCAACAGTTTTAACCTTACTATCAGCATGAGTGTTAAATCCTAGGATAACGGCATTTGAAGCGTTTGCAAGAATTACATCTGATTCAGATATTCCACCCACACCACTATGCAAGATATTAACCTTAACTTCGTCATTTTCGATTTTTGCAATTGATTGTTTAATAGCCTCAAGCGAACCACCAACGTCAGTTTTAAGCAATACATTAAGTATCTTCATATTACCTTCGCTAGTTTTAGCCATCAAATCTTCAAGAGTATTAGCACTTGAAGTATTAGCCATTTCAGCCTTAATGCGTGCCTTACGTTCTTCCACGATTTCCTTAGACAATTTTTCATCAACTACTGTAAAGCTTTCGCCCGCAGTAGGGACTTCGCTAAAACCAAGTACAGAAACAGGAGTTGAAGGTGTAGCCACCTTAACACTTTTGTTATTTTCATCAATCATGGCTTTAACTTTACATATACAAGTACCACTTACAAGTGTATCACCAACATTTAATGTGCCATTACGTACAATTAATGAAGCCACAGCACCGCGTCCCTTATCAAGACGTGCTTCAAGGATAGTACCCATTGCGCTAGCCTCTGGATTTGCTTTAAATTCGCCCATTTCAGCCACCAATAGTATGGTTTCAAGCAATTTATCAATACCCAAACCAGTTTTAGCCGAAATAGGAACTAAAATTGCATCTCCGCCCCATTCTTCAGGCAATACATTATTTTCAGCAAGTTGTTGCTTAATTCGATCAGGATTTGCTTGTTCCTTATCCATCTTATTGATTGCAACAATCATAGGTACGCCTGCTGACTTAATATGATTAATTGCTTCAATAGTTTGAGGCATTATACCATCATCGGCCGCCACCACTAATATTGCAATATCGGTAACAGAGGTTCCCCTAGCACGCATATCAGTAAATGCTTCGTGTCCTGGTGTATCGATAAATGTAATTGATTTGCCATCAACATCTACGCGATACGCACCAATATGTTGAGTAATACCACCTGCTTCTCCAAGAGTAACCTTTGCTTTGCGAATATAGTCAAGCAGTGATGTTTTACCATGGTCAACGTGACCCATAACAGTAACAATAGGAGGACGACCAACCGCCTCAGCATCGCTATAATTAGAAATAGTATCTTGAACTTCTTGAAGCTTTTGTTCACTAGTTTTATCTAGTTTTTGAACAATTTCAACACCCATTTCACTAGCAATAAGTTCGGCTGTTTGGAAGTCGATTACTGAGTTGATTGTAACCATCATACCAAGTAACATAAATTTCTTAATAATTTCGCTTACGCCTTTACCAGTAACTTCGCTAAGCAATTTAACGGTAATATTATCGGTGGTAATAACTGCTGGACCACTAGGCTTAATTACAACTTGCTTTTCTTCCTTCTTCTTGGTACGGACTTTACGAGATAACATTCTGTCTTCAGTGTTATCTTCCTCAATCATACCACGTTTTAATAGGTCGCGCTTAGTATATGCTTTCTTTTCCTCATACTGAGTTGTTTTCTTTTTGTTAGTATGGTCACGTTGAGGTTGAGTTTCAATAACAGGTGCAACAAATGCAGGCTTTGCTTTATTTAAAAATCCTGGTTTACCCGCGCCCATACCCATTGTAGGCTTGTTAAATGGCTTATTAAATTGACTATTACGGTTAAAACCTTGACCTTGTTGGAATGAACCTTGGCGATTATTGCCTTGCGTACGGTTAAAACCTTGACCTTGAACATTACGATTTTGGTTACGATTATTTGGATTTTGTTGATTATTGCGGTTATTAAAATTATTTTGATTGCGGTTATTTTGATTTGGTTGATTACGATTATTTTGCGCCTGTTGATTATTACGGTTATTTTGCACTTGTTGATTATTGCGATTATTTGGTTGCTTTTGATTATTTACTTTTTCAGGCTTCGAAACAGCTGTTTGAGATGTCGAAACAACAGGTTGAGTATTTTCAACCTTAGTAGGTTCCTCCACTATGTCCTTAACTTCCTTAGCCTTAAGAACTTCTTGCTTTTGTTGCTCTAATTGCAACACCTTTTCCCTTGTTCGAGCCTCCTTGCACAAATTATCCATTTTAACTTTAAGAGCACGTATATTACCTATAAAATTAGTTATCTTACCCTCTTTTAAATAATCATTAAGCAAGTTTACATTTTCAAATTTTGTTGTTTTGTTTTTATTTTCCATTAATCTCTCCTAATTCTTATTATCCGCAACTTTAATTATTTGCTCTGCTAACGATTTATTAGTAATCCCCAGCACCTTACAACCCTTAATACTAGCATAATCTTCTAATAACTCATCAAATATAATTGACTTACATTTAAACTTATCGGCCAACCGATTTACTAAATCCTTTAAGTTTTGACTAGCTGTAGGACAACACACAATCAAATATATTTGCTCCTTACTAGCCTTTAGCCTATCTTGACCTATTACTATCGACCTAGACTTGATACAAAAGCCTAAATACGTTTTAATTAGTTTATTCAATACAACCTCTCAAATTGCTATAAATATCTTCTAAATTAGTTTTAAATGCACGATTTAACAATTTTTTATCAATAACCTTTGTTAAACATGCTTTGTTTTTACAAATATAGGCACTACGCCCTAATGCCTTGTATGTATTGTCAATAATATAATTACCATCAACCCTACACACTCTTATTAAATTTTGTTTAAGATTTGTTTGCCTACAAGCAATACATCTACGTGTCATTATTGTATGCATAATCACCTAGTCATCAATATCATCAAACAAGTCATCATCCATATCATCAACAATTATATTAACGTCGTTTGCAACAAGTACATCATTTGAACGAGCATATTCCTTTTCTGGTTTAACATCTAGTTTGTACCCAGTAAGTTTAGCAGCAAGCCTTACATTGTGGCCACCCTTACCGATTGCTAAAGATAGTTTATTTTCAGGGACTAATACTTGAGCTGTTTGAGCATTAACATCTGCAAATACTTCATTAATAGTTGCAGGACTTAGTGCTGCAATAATAAATTCACGTACATCATCTGAATAATTGATAATATCAATCTTTTCACCATGAAGTTCATTAATAATTGTATTAATACGCATACCCTTGTTACCAATACAAGCACCAACTGCATCAAGACCTTGTATATTAGTTCTAACTGCAACCTTGGTACGAAGACCAGCTTCACGTACAATATTTACAATTTCGATATCTCCATTTGCAATTTCAGGCACTTCCATTTCAAGCAACTTCTTAACAAATGCAGGATTTGAACGAGTAACTTGGATAACTGCACCATGATAATCGTCACGAATATGACGTACAAATACTTTAATCTTGTCGCCAATGCGGAAGTTATCTTCTGGCAAGCAGTCACGTTTAGTTAACAAGCCTTCAAGTGTAGTGCCTCCAATTTCAAGGTAAATATTTTCACCATCTGTACGACGAACATTTGCAACAATAAGTCTACCTTCTTTTTCAGCAATATCACTGCTGATTGCTTGCTTTTCGATTTCCTTAATATTTTGAACTACAACTTGCTTAGCAGTTTGAACTGCAATACGATTAAAGTTTTTAGGATTTTCTTCCTTCCATACAATTTCGCCAAGTTTATATGACTTTTTAATCTCCTTAGCATCTGCAAGGCTAATTTCTTTATCTGGATCTTCTACTGTTTCAACAATCATTTTACCTGAATAAAACTTAAGTGTGTGCTTTTCAGGGTTAAGCTTAACTTGTGACAACTTTGCTTCACCTAAATGCTTTTTATATGCAGCAGTAAGCCCTGCTTCAAGCATTGATATCATCTTATCTTGTGGAATACCACGTTCTTGCTCTAATAATCTTAGTGCTTCAAAAAATTCCTTATTAACCATAATACCTCTCCTTAAAACTCAATGTATGGCAACACATATGCCACCAACTCTTTATTAATTTCAACTATTTCACCTTTAATTTCAAACTTATAAGTATCGCCATAACCTTTAAGTATTGCATCAAACTCTTTTAATGTGTCTACCTTTTTGTACAACTTAACTGTAACCATCTTATCAAGATAATTATCAAATTGCCAGTCAAACTTTAAAGGCTTATCAATACCATAAGATGATACATCCAAACAATAACTTTCGTCCTTAGTAGGATTAAGTTCTTCAATCACTGGGTCAATCATACGGCTAACACTTTCACAATCCTCAAGTGTAATACCCGTAGGTTTGTCGATATATACAATAAGGTGCATATTATCATACTTTTTAACATATTCAACTTCCACCAGTTGAATATCGCCATCAAACAATGGCTTAATGGTATTAAATACCAAATCAGCAGTTTTCATAAAACTCCCCTCTTATTTTAAATTTTTTTTCGGGCGAAGGTTCAAATCTTTATCTCCCCCGCCAGTAGTTATTTAAATAA
>JBKSMT010000058.1:0-12305 GCA_046881945.1 Clostridia bacterium | reverse complement strand
AAAATATACTAAAAATAGATTCATAATAATTAATACGAAGTTCACTATCCCATCCAGCACTTTGAATTCTGGTTACATTACCTTGAGGGTGACCTTGAGCCTTATATACCGTAGGTACTACAATATTTTTGATAGGATTAGTTTCAAGTGCTCCACCATAAAGGAAGTTACCACCATCGTTTTGCTTAACCATATAACTTCCACTAACATCATCATACACTAAGTATTCAGCTGGCAAATTTGCATAACGGATATATACATTATCGCCATATCTAGATGTTGATGTTAAAAGTTGTGTATAACAATCATCTTTAAACCATGCATCAAAATAGTAACCTTCTGGTGTTACTGGTGTAATGAATGTATTAACATTAATAGGTTGACCATCTACAACAGTCTGAGTAACTTGAATTTGGTTAGTAACATTATCAATAACATTAATTTGCTTAGGATTACCCTTGCGCCATGCTGGAGTAAGCGTCACCTCTAACCTTTCAGCACTATTTTGTGGCATTACTATTATGTACATATATAATTTATCAACTTTGTTACTTAGTACTTGGCCCACAACATCTCCATACGCTGAAATCTTTTCATTTTCAGCATCAATAGGACTATTGATCGACCATGCATATTTAACATCCGTACCATGACATATCAAATCATCAACATTAATAGCATATTCCTCATTATCGGTAGTATTAACAAACTGATATTCATACGCTATTGCGCCAACTTCACTATTAGGATTATATGAATAGTTGATTGTGTTTCCCCCTTTTTGAACAGTTAACTCGCCCACATCAAATTCATATTTCATACTTTCCAGCAAATCAGGTATAACAATTTCACTTGGCTTAATTTTAGGTTCTTTAGGTTTATCATCTCGTTTCAAAAAAAACCAACCAACAACCACACCAGCTATTAGTACAGCCAATATACCTAATATTAAAAATATCTTTTTCCCTTTTGACATAAGTCCCCCTTTATTTACTTAAATTTTAACATTTTTTAATAATATTTGTCAAACACTTTATATGCTTTAATATATTTTCAATCAAAATAATTAATTTATTAGTATAAATTAAATAACAAATATATAAATCATTAAAAACCTTTATCAAATATTTAAGTTTAATATTAAAAACTTTTAAATACCTTATATTTGAATTATATACTTAAAAAACTCAACCTTTCGATTGAGTTTTGTTTTTGGTGCGGATAACAGGATTTGAACCTGCAAGATATTTCTATCACAAGATCCTTAGTCTTGCGCGTCTGCCAATTCCGCCATATCCGCATATGTTTTAGGTACAATTATTTTATGTTGCTAATATAATAACATATTTTTTTAATATTGTCAAATTTTACTAATATAAAACTTTTAATTTCTTTTTAATATACAAAAAAACATCTCCTACGAAATGTTTCCATAGGAGATATTTTATTTAATTTAAATTAGTTTACATTTGCTTTAAATACAATATACTCATCTGAATATCCAAATGATGGACTCCAAGATTCGTAACTTGCATCATCATAACCAATTACTGACAATAGCATAATATTAAATGCAACAGTTTTGTCCACCACTACATCAGTATTATAACTATCATCATCAGTATCAATAATCCTCCACTTACCTTCAATAGTTAATTCACATTTTGAATAAGTGTTATCATTGTGTGCAATTCCAGTATCCTCACCATTAACTTCCCAATTTGTTGCACCTTTAGTAATAGATGGCATACTAAAACTAATACCATTAGCATCAGTTATTGGTAATTGACCAAGTTCAATCCACCCGTATGTTGCATTATTTATTTTAACATTAACTGGATTAATACCATTAACCTTACCATTGCCTACAAGATACATTTGTGATGTTGTAGAATTTGGAGATAATGGGTCATCCGTCTTTAATGTATGGTCAATTATTAAACTCTTATCTGAAGAATTATAAGTAATATCTGATGAATATTGTTGGTTAGTCATACCTATTGTCAACCCTAATACAGCACTCGCTTTAATCATTTCAGAACTCGAACCCTCAATAAATGTTGAGTTAAATAAGTAACTAGTGCTACGATTATTAATAAGCGTTGTAATAAATTTATCGGTAACAATATTTCCAACAAATTTATCGGTAACAATATTTCCAACAAACAATTTATTTTCAAACATATCTTTATCTTCAATAAAACAATCTTTAGAATATCCAACCTTATTAACTTGAAGAATATTATACACCTCAGCAGTATGACTGGTTGCTGTACCATAACCGCTATATTGTTTAATAACCTCATCACGAGAATAATCAGTTCCTACAATTCCTCCTGCAAAATATGCATATACTGAACCTGATATTGTACACCCATACACTAATCCTTGAATATTACGTCCAATAATTCCGCCTGCGGTAGTAGAATATTTGTTAGAGTAAACATCTATATCACTGCTACTTTTATTTATCAATCCACCAATATTCAATCCCACAATAGCGCCATTTACACGTGCAAATCCATTAAAAGAATCTTTAGTGCTTACAAATTGTTTTGTACCATTTTCATACCTATAAGCATAAATATTTACATTTTGTAGTATACCGCGGTTTTCACCAACCAATCCACCCGCAACATACACACCTTTATAAATTGCATTTTCAGTTAAATTACACTCAAGGTTTTTAACTAATGTACACTCACCAATCAAACCAAAAGCTCCACCCACAGTTTCGCCAACATTTACCATACTTCCACCTATTGTAATTTCACTTATAGTATAATATTGACTTAATGTACGATTGTTGTAAGTAACAGTTGGACGACCATGTCCATCAATAATACCTGCAACAGAACCCGCATATGAAACCTCATTAAGATTATCACCATTTATTGCACCTACAACATTGTAACTCATGTATAAATTGTATTGGTCTGCAGTTGTATGATTATATGACGCAAATACACTTACATTTGAACTAATACCACTTACTTCCAAGTTTCCTTTGATTATACCAGCCAAACCTCCAACCGCATTTTTGCCTAGTATTAACATTGTTTCGTTATCAATAACTATGTTGTAAATTTTTGAATTATTAATTACACCTGCCAACGCACCAACAGCGGTACTACTACTTGCTTTTACGCTAGTTGGTTGTAATATTAAATTACGCACATACACATTTTCAATACTTCCAAATAAGCCTATTGATTCCATACCGCTTGTTTTGTAAATATTGTAATTTTTAATAGTCATGTCATTACCTTCTAGGTTAGACATCAATATCTTATTATATGTATAAGGATTGCCATCAAACTCCTCAGCACCAAAGTCGATATCGCGCACTATACGGAAAGTTATACTTTCGTCAGTACTATCACTTTCACCTTGAACTGTATATCTTTCAAATGATTTTTGATATGTTTCGACATCATATATATTACAAATATTATCATAGGTTTTTGAATCTGAATTAAATCCCGAATTTAACTGAGTAGGTCCATTAGCATCCATACTCCATACTCCATTATTATTGTTAGCAAACACAAAACCTTCAAAAGTAGATTGTTCTTTTAATTGAGATGTTGGTTTTTTACTTAAACCTTTTATATTAAAGTTTTTATTACTATCAGTAAGTACATAACAATTAGTAAATGTTCCTAGATTTTCAGTTGAATATATAAATTCCTCATAGAATAAACTTTGACTCATGCTAGCATAAGCATAACAATTGTTAATCGTTCCACTACTTTGATATACAAATCCTCCAATGTTACCTTGAGAAGAAATTGAGGTATGGTTAACGTAACAATTGTTTATAGTACCCCTGTTATTTTGTACAAAGCCAGCAGTACGTCCTACGCTATAAATATCATATACGCCTAACGAACCATATACATAACTTAAAGAAATATATGCATTTGCTTCATTATTAACTACAAATCCTGCAGTAAATATTTGTGTTGCATATAAGTTATTACTAATACTCCTGATAGCTCCACCAAAGTTTGTATTGGTAATTTTACCATAATTAGTTCCAGCAATACCTCCTATTAGAGACAAGGCTTGCATACGAATATTGGCAGTACTTCCTGTAATCGTAGCAATCTTAGTTGAATTACTTACACCATTAACAGCAGTAATTCCGCCCATATCAATACGTTCCGGGCTAATATTATTTGCATTTAAGGTAAATCCACCTTCAACCAACACATTTGTTATAACCCCAAGATTTCGACCAGCAATACCACCAAAGAATATTTCGTTAGTATTCTGTTCTTCATTTTGAATTTCGTAGTTAAAGTCAATATTTATATTAGCGTACTCAAGTTTTAAGTTTTCAATAATACTATTTTCTGCCAAAGTTCCAAACAACCCAATATAAACATTTCCAGTTAAGTAATTTAATACTAGTTGGTCCTTATTAAACGATTTGATTGTAAGTGTATATCCATTACCAACAAGTCCACCAATTGCTGTATTTAATGGTGTATAGTTAGTCAATTCTATATCATTAGCTAACTTATAGAACTTACCCTCAATCATATCCTCAAATTCTGCTTGATTATGCAATTCAATATATTCATCAAATCTTGAAGATTTAGGGGTTACATTAAATCCATGTTCATTTATTATTTCAGTACCACTTGATGAGATTTGAGGATAATCTAAATTATAACTCACCTTAAACCTAACAACAAATTTCATATTATTTATGTTAATATAATCACGTTCATTAGGTTCAGACATACGCGCTTTGAAAATGTATTGATTATTATTGCTAATTTCAACACCTTTATCTTGATAATAATTATATGGTAAAGTTAATTCATTATTAAGTTCACCTAATAAAGTATTTCTATCTACAAAATACAATTCAATATCAGAACTATTATTATTTAAATCTTCCAAAACATTATGGATAGCATCTAAATCGGATTTTAATTGAGAATTAGCCATACCTGTAGTATCGGTACTACCTAAAGTATATTTAGCATTCCAATATCCTCGCCAATAGTATGATATATCAGTTTCATCAAAGCAGAATTCCGAAGCAAATTCCTCACCCCAATCACCATATATTTGTCCATTTGAAGTACTATGTGTCATACTTGCACCGTGAATAACTATGCGTTGTATTTCGAATTTAATTACAGCTTCACAAGTTTCAACTATTCCATTCAAACTTTTTGATGCAGTAAATTTAACGTGAATTTCCTTATCCAACAAGGTCAACCATTCACTTTGCTCACCAATAAATCTTAATATATATCTACCATACCTATATTCAATGGTTAATATATCAGTGTAATTCGAAGTGTAATCATCATTCCCTAATTTTACAGCAAAAGCACACTGCAAAGAGCCTTCATCGATGTTATAAGCATTTACTATCATATTTGCTTCAACGCCTAACGCTAGGTTAGCATTTGCATCTGCATATTTAATTTTACTTCCCTTACGAGTATCTGCCTTTGCTTCAATAACTCCATTAGGAGCAGTATAAATCAATTCAATACTAGGATACAATACCGCCTGAATTGTTGTATAAGTGGTATATAATGCTTTACCATTTACATCATACGCAACAATCTCCAACACATGATTAATATTATACTCAGCAAGATCAGGTAAACGCATCTTTACGTATAATTTTGAAGTAGAATAGCCTTCATTTTTAATTAATTTAATACCGCTATCTACCCAACTATCCATAACGTTAAGTAGATTTAAATTTTTATCCACTTGTTGCATTAAAATCTTGTCAGAATTAGTAATATCTTTAATTTCCAAGTATTCATAAACCGCAATACTTGGCGCGATATCAATAGTTAACAAATTACTTGAACCTGGACGTATAATATCGCTTTGATAAGCATTATCAATGCTGAATTCGGTAGCATTATCTTTCATACGATAATTAGTTGTAACCATGCTTAATATAGTTTGAGGTAACACATTGATTACAAAACTTGTACTAATACGTTGGTCACCATTCATTACATATATTGTAACTTGTAATGTAAATGCCTCATTAATATAATGCGACTTATCATTAAGTTTGATTGATAGTTGCTCGGTTTGGAGTTTATCTCCCTCTGTAAATCTTACATTTGAGGTAATACTTGTTTTAATAAGGTCACGATTAGAATTATTTTCAGTCCAACCTGTTAAAGGTGTGCCACCATAATAAATATCCAACATATCCAACATATCCACAAATTTAAGTTTATTTGAAGGATTGCTAGGGTCTAATGTTTCCCAGTTCTCACCTATTGATTCGATTTCAAAATTAAGTGTTTCTTGCTTAATTTCTGTTGCAATCTTTGCAGTAATATCAATTTTATCAGTAGATGGCATCATATCTAGTTGAGTTTTGTTAACATTTATACCAGTTGCACCTTGTTTAGTAACAACCTTAAATATCCTTGCAAATGTCGATGGACATTCAACAATCTTTTCACCACCATTATAATCAACAACTACATAAGGCTTAGCCGTAATTTCAAAATAACCAGCAGTAATATGTTTTAATATTGTAATTGTAATAGGATCCCCATGATTAACCCAATAATTACTATTATTCTCTTTAATTGCCCCACTAAATTCGATGTAATTATCAATATCATCATCACTATTTGTATATCCATCACCATCTATATCCGTTTTTATGCCTGTACCATCATTATATTCAATTGTAAATTTAACTTTCATATTAGTAGGCATTTTGTAAGTATATTCCACCCCGCCTATTGTAATGGTCGACGAATAATCCGCATAAATTATCTTACTTGAATTTTTAACAATACGTAATGTTGAACCGCTAATGTTGTATTCATCACTGATATTTGCATTTGAATATAAATTAAAGTCTAACACTTTACTACGTACATATACAACAAAACTTGCTGTTACACTAGGATTTAGCGTTGATATAATTGTAATAATCGCTTGACCTTCATTATTTAACAATAACTTACCGCCAGTCAACACACTTACCACTGAATTATTACTACTACGCAAATTAAAACGCTTAATAGTATCAGGTAATAATTTGATTTTATTATCATTAAGTATATCATGCATATCCACTGTATTCAAATCGCGCATATGTCTTGTAGCATTTTCGCCACTTATATCACTAAATTGATAGTAGTACAATACCAAAGCGTGTTTTCTGTAATCTGAATAATTAGCGCTTACACTATCAATTTCAGCCAAATCTGCCATTTTCGAATATCTTTGGCCAGTTTGTCCTTCATATACAACATAGTCACTTCCATTCCAAATATATTCACCCGATAAATCATTTTTCCTATACCAACTTTGTAATGCAGTGTCGCTAGCAGATGCAATATGAATTTGAGTAGGTATTATGCTTACTAAGTTCCCAGTAACGCCATTATCAGTATATTCGATATATGGTTGTCCGTTATTATACTCTGGATTGGTTTTAAATATTGTATTGTCATATCCTCTAGCTTCTTTAGTTCTATCATTAACAATCCAGTAAACGTTATTATATCTAATATTATTAGGACTATTAAAGTTGGCAATGCCGTGATAAGTTGTTGCATCAATTACACCATAGAAATACGATGTATAAATTGCACCAAACCCTTGCATCCAGCCCATAATACCAGCAACGTTGCTATTAGCATTAATACTAACGCTTGCAGGGCTGTTAACTATATTTAAATACTTATCATTAGCATGTGCAAAATTAGTCTCACGTGAGGATTTACCATAACCAACCAGTCCGCCAACATTACTATTACCAACAATATCATACACACTAACACTAGATTTGTAATTTAGTGCAAAACTATTAGCATAACAATACATTAAATTACTATCTTCAGTATATCCAATCAAGCCACCTACATTATCACGTCCTTCAACGCCAGTATATTCTTGATATACTTCATAATAGGTTTTGTAATATGCACCTTTACTATCATATCCAATAGCACCACCTACATTATTACGTCCTTTAACAAATACACTTGAATAACTATTGATTACTTGGAAAGCATCTTTAGTGCTATTAATGGTAACACTGTTCAAAGTCACAGGGTTGTCACCACTAGCAATTGTATACTCTATTGCTTTGTTACCTAGATTTTTACCAATAATACCACCAACATTATCTACTATTAAATTCTTGGAATCGTCAATACCACTGACTTCGCCCATAGCATATACATTTTCAACAGTTCCGAGGTTGTTATAACCCACAACACCACCAATAGCACCGTTGCGTGATGATTTGACAACCAAATTAACATCAGCGGTTGCACCTTGGTTATCGTAATATACTTCGTATTTAACTCCTAAGCCATCATCTGCTATTGAACTTGGAATATTCGCACCTATAATATTGCCAGTATTTTCACCAACTAAACCACCAAGGTAAATAGTAGCATTACTTCCATTACTTACAACAATATTACCTTTAACACCAACTAATTTAGTATCAATAATTTCAATAGTTCCTTGATTTTTAGCAACCATTGAACCTATATAATACGTTCCACTTTGACTATTAATATTTATATCTCCATTAACAGTTATAGTAACATCTTTAATAAGTGCTTTATTAGTACCAATTAAACCTATATTAGCACCAGAATTTGTTTCAGCCTTATAATTAATATCTAGGTATATATTAATGTCACACAAAACAGCATCAGAATTCTCGTTCGCAGTTAAATTTGTAAATAAATTTGCATTATCTTCAGTCAACATTACTCCAAAGATTGTAAAGCGATTTGTACTTCCACTTTGTTGATAACTAGTAATTTGTCCTTCAAAGTCTTTAAAATTAATTGCTTTACCATTTAAATCAATATCATTAGTCAATGCATAATAATAATCATTTTTAGATGTAGTATCATCATATTTATTATGCACTCTATCAGCATTAGTTATGTAATAATCATTTTTGATATTTTCAAAGTCTTGTACACTAGATATTAAGAATGGATTTTCCTTAGTACCATTACTAACAATAATGTCAATAACTACATATGGACTTTTATTGATAGTATTAATATATGATGAATAATTAAAGTAATCAGTAACTCCTGAAATATCTTTAGTTAGTGCATCAGTTGCTACTACAATCAATTTAGCTTTACCAGCACTTAAAGCAGTTAAAGTTCCGTTTGCATCAACTTCAACAACCCCATCTAACTGATATCCGCTTGTACTACAAACAATATATTTCACCCCTGGAATTGATACTTCCCCTTTTGATGACTTATTGCTTGCCTCGATAGTTTTTTGTTCGCCAAGTTTTAGGTTAATATATCCGCCACCTGACTTAAACGAACTAATAGGAGTATCTATAACAACTTCCTCAGTTTTAATAGGATTTTTTACTTGATATTCACATGATATTGGGTAACGCGCACCAAATTGGTTAAGCGTAACAACAATAATCCCCTTAACGTGAGTATTATCTGCAGACATCGGATTTAATCCAAATATAAATGTTGCACTATCTTTTGAATTTATTGAAAAATCTTTCACACCATCTACGTCATAATACCATGACACATCTACATAGTTAAATATACTTTCGCTACCATTATTAAGATTCACATTTAATGTATGTTTTGAGTGTTCATTTTTTAATTCTTCAAGAGTTAATTTATCATCATTATATTTGTATAGAACAGTATTACTAAGTTCTGCAAAATTTATTGGCTCGTACACGTAAATATATATTTCATATGTTTCTTCCAAATCAGGATCAGCAGTATTTAATTTACAGTAATCATATTTTTGGGATTTGATAGTATAAGTTAATTTAATATAATTACGTTCATTGTAATATGAACCATTAGCACCTGTTTGAATTAGATTACCTTCTCCACCATCAGCGATAATTGATGTGGCATATCCCCCATATAATCCACCGATAATTTCAGCGGTCACAGACTGACTTTTAAAGTTAATAAAGTCACGTAAATCCTCGAAGAGTCCGTCAACTTCTTTTCCAATATTCACATTTACTTGATATTGACTTGATGTTGACAATATAAATGCTTTATTAGTATCAAATCCAACTGGCATTTTTTTATAATATATTTTATTATTATCCACACTAGCGCTACTAGATGTTAATTGAATATAACTTCCACCTAATTGTTCATAATAATGCTTATAATCGTTACCCCAATTCAATTTAACATAATAGGTTTTATTACTATCATAAGTATCAGTTGCCTGTGTAAAGGTCTCGCCATTATAAGTATAATAGTTATTATAATCTGTTGCCCAGTCCAATTTAACATAATAAGTTTTATTACTATCATAAGTATCAGTTGCTTGTGTAAAAGTATTGCCATCATAAGTATAATAGTTATCATAATTTGTTGCCCAACTTGCGCTATCTATATCCATTGCAATTGAATATAAGTTAGTCCCACCATTTGTAATCAATGTTGACAATTCATATATATCATTTCCACCTGCTCTATTAGGATTAGCAATCAAATTAATACTTTGATAATTTAACATACTTCCTGCAAAATTGGCAGTAGGAATAGTTACTTCAATATCTTCTTTCTCTAACAATTTATATATGCTGACATTAATCGTATCAAGTAAATCCATTGCATCTTGTTGCATTGTGATAGTATATTCGCCTAAAGCAATATCTAATTCAGTATTTTCTAAATCCCGAACTTTACCTATCAAGTATAAATTTGAATGCTCTAAATTACTTATATCAAAATTAAATATAACGCTTGACGTAAATGGATTATCCTCATCTTTTAAAATATTATCCGTTTGATAAAACTTGCTTAAACCAATATTACTACTATTACTTAGACTAATGCGAACATTTATATTTTCCAACTCGGCATTAGTAAGCTCAACACCATTCAAACCTCTAACTTCAGTAATTTTAAATCCATAATACGTTCTATTTTTATCTTCTAGTTTACCACTAGTTACTAACATTTCATTATGAAAATAGAATTTCCTATCGTTATCGAAATGTTCTGATAAATTAATAGCAATATCTCCAGAATTATCCATTGAAACCATTACAGGTTGATAACTAATACTCTCAACTGTACATATACGCTCAAATCCAATATTTAACTTAATTAATGTTTGCTCAAATCCATTATTCACAATAGAAGTGTTATATTGACCATCATATGTATTTGATATGGATATACCAAAATTAGTTCCGCTTAAATCTTTACCCTCAACTCTAACCCACTTAATCCAAATTGTGTGATATTGAGTTAAAGGTTCTGATATTAAATAATTTCCATCATTACTCAAATAAAATGTAATAGCGCGTCCATTATTTAATAATGATATTTGGTATTTATATTTATTAGTAACAATGTCATTTAAATTTAAGTTTTTACCATCGGAACCTTTAATATATGGGCTTTCATTTTTTACAGCATCATAATGGTAACTATTACTGTCCGCAATATTTAACATATATTTATTGATTGTAATTCGATAATCTTTTAGTTCACTTAACGTATTAACGCTTAACATCTCAAATTTAAATGCTTGACCTAATGCTTTATCACCAGCATCATATAAGCTAGCAGTTGTTTTAAATTCTTTTTGATTTTGTTTGATTATATCCAGTTTAACATTGTTGTTAATCACTTCAAAACCAGTTGCTCGTTCACCAACCTTACAAGGAACTTTTACACTAAATGATTTAATATCACCCACACAATTTTTAGGCACAAAATCAACAACAATATTTCCCCTGCCCATAGCAGTCAAAGCTGCAATAGCACGGAATTTACCAAAACTTTCATTATCAACAAACCCCATATCCTCCAAAACCAATTCATCAATATTGCTTGATAATTTAATTTCGTAATACTGAGGAATTTTGTCATTTAGTTCATACAAAGTTTTATATTCATATTCAATAGGGTTATTATTTACTTTTTCTTTAAATAGCAAATCTATGACTGCTGTACTATAATTATCATATCCACCATTAAGCGATCCACCCCTAGGCTCGTCAGGGTTAGTTATTAGTATTAAATCCTGCAAAAGCCTATTAGTACTTCCATTAACAGTTATTTGTGTCGCAGAACCATGTGTTGTGCTTGCAAGCGCCATGTCATCCGCTTGTATCAAATTTAAAATATCAACATTAACTTCCTCATCATGTAAAGTCGCATTGCCATCTAATACCGATACAGGCTTTAGAGTTATTTCATTATTTGTAAAACCTTCCTCAATTTGAATAATGCTTCGAACAGCTTTACTAGTTCCAATACTTGTATTACCCTTATCTA
>JBKSMT010000057.1:0-5801 GCA_046881945.1 Clostridia bacterium | reverse complement strand
AAAACCTTTTACTAAAAGGCATTATTACAGGCGCTGTGTATTCGGTTATTGTATTTGTAGTATTTTCAATCCTTAATGGAGGATTTAATATAGGATTAGGGATATTTACCGATATTGCGTTCTCAACCATTGTGGGTGGAGTAAGTACAATTTTGTTAAATATAATTAAAAAACAATAGTTTTATATGGATAATTAAAATTATTAATGTTGAAGGGTAATGTATTACAATACATTGCCTTTTTTAATAAAATTTAGGCGTGATATATGTATTTTTAAGTTATTTTTAGGTAAATATTATATAAAGTTTGAATTTAGTTTAAATAAATTGATTTTAGGTGGTAAAATTTAGTTGACATAAATTGATTAATCTACTATAATAACAAGGAAATTAGGAGAAGTTATGACTAAAAATCGTTCTAAAATGCTTATTATATTTTTGACTATTATACTGACTATTGGCATTGTGGCTAGTTTTATTAGTTTCACATATCCATTATCAATAGGCGGTGTTAAATATAAGTATTCAAGTTTTGTTAATGAATTAGTGTTAGGTTCAGATATTAGCGAAGGTGTGTTATTCGAATATCAAGCAAATACTCGTAATGATGCCGATTATCAAAATTATAATCGTTTAATGGATTCAACTTTGGAAGGGTTGCGTGATATTCTTAATGATAGTGGCTTTAAAAACAGTACCGTAACACGTAATGGCGACGAAGGTATTCGTATTGAAGTAGGCGGAATTATTGATTCTGAGGATAGTAGTAAGGTAATATCTTTAATTGGCGAACCTAAGCAACTAGTATTTAGTTCAAGTACCAGTTCAGACGATGCTTTTATGACAGGTAATTATGTTAAAAGTGTTGAAGCTAAGCAAGCAAGTAACGGAATTCAAACCGCATATTATGTTGAAATTACATTCACCAACGAAGGTTATGATATAATATCTAAGAAATCTGCTGAAATTACTGCTGATGGTGGAACTTTCTATATGCTACTTGGTGACACTCAAATAGGTAGTAGCACCGAAGCGGTTACTACCAAATCTTTGTCAATGTCAAGCGAAACATTTGTAGATATGGTGACTACTGAGGAATATGCTATCCAAATTCGTACAGGTATGCTATCTTTGGATTTAATTTGTACTTATAATGGAACAATTAGCGCAACTGCTGGTATTCGTGGCAATGTTACTAATCCTATGTTATATATATGGGTGGCATTAGTTATTATGGTAATTGCAAGCATTGTATTCTTTGTTATTCGTTATAAACAAATTGGTGCTATGGCAGTATTTAATATGATATTCTACATTGTACTAGGATTATTCTTCTTACAATCAGTTCCACTAGTTCATATTAACTTAAGTGGCGTGTTTGCAATTGTGTTAGCATATATCTTGGCTGTTGTTGCATTAACAAATACACTCGAAAATGCACGTAATGAATTTGCTAAAGGTAAAAAGTTGCATACAGCATTAAAACAAGGTATTAATTCTAGCTTAACATCAACAATTACAATTAATATTATGTTAACATTAGCAGGTATAATATGTGCGTTGATGCCTAATATGGCAATTCAATCATTTGGTATTGTAACAATGGTATTAAGCTTGCTAAATATCTTCTGCTCACAAGCGTTAATGAGATTAATGATAAAATTATATTTACCATTCAATTCGGAAGATGGCAAAAAGTGTAATTTTACTAAAGAGGAGGGCTTGAATAATGATTAATAAAGATTTTACTAAATCAAACAAGCATTATATTAAACAAAACAAAATTGTTTTAATAGCATTATCAGTTATCCTTGCTTTAGGTGTAATTATGCTATGTGTATTCGGTTTTAAGGGCGGTACTGAGGTTAAAGGTTACAATACTTTCTCAATAAAAATAGGAGCATCATTTGAGGCGGATAAATTAGATGATTATACTGAGGATATTAATAAATGCATAGCATATTATGATGGCAATCTTCAATCAGTTCAATTAACAGGTGAGGGTGATAATACTATATTAATTATTAAATATAGTGGCAAGGTGAAAGATATTAATATGCTTAATGGCGATTTGGCTACGGATTTAGAAATTAATGTAAATGCGATATCCGAACACACTCAAGTTAGTCCAAGTTTGACTTCAAACGATTATATCTACGCAGTTGCTTGTGGATTAATTATAGTTACTATTGCGGTTATATTTATAGCATTTAGATATAATTTGGCTTGTGCAATTGCTTCACTTGTTAGTTCATTTATGGGCATTGCATTGCTTATGGCTTTAACTGCAACATTAAGATTGACCATTAATAGTTCGTTCCTAGCAATTAATATTATTACATTATTATTAATTCTAGGTGAAAGTTTTATGTTATTTGATAGTTTGAATAAAGAACGTACAAAGTTGCAAGATAAAAACGATCGTTCAACTCAACTTTCAAATGCATTAAAGTCTAATGCTTTTAGACAAAAGTTTATGTACGGAGCTTTATTTGCACTTGCTTTAATATTTGTAATATTAATGCCTACAACTATCAAACAGGCAAGTTTAATTATGTTATTTGCTACAATTATTGTATTGTTTACCGCTATTTATGTTTTACCTTTCGTTTGGTGCTTGACAATTACTCAAGTTAGTGATAAAATAAGAGTGAAAAAAGAAAAAATTGAAAAAACCAAACAAACTGAAAACATAGAAGGCGAATTAGAACAAAAATATACTGAAAATCAAGTGATTGAGGTAAAAGAAGATAGTGAAGATACAACTTCATCAAGTGATGATAATATTGTCATTGAATAAATTTAAGGTCGCCTTTAGTGGCGACTTTTTGTTTGGCAAAGTGAGGGATTATGAAATATATAAATTCGTGCGATGGAATACAAATTGATGATCAATTTATTAAATCAATGGCAAAAAGGTTTTTGTTAGATGAACGTGTGGTTAAATTATTATATGTGCGAGGTATTAATACCGAGCAAACATTAAAAGAATATCTTAATCCAAATATTTCGCAACTAAATAATCCATATTTGTTTGAAAATATGGCACTTGTTATTGACAAAATTAAAAGTCATATTTCAAATGGTGACAAAATATTAATATATGGGGATTATGATGTAGATGGCATTACTGCGACAGCAACACTATATGATTATCTATCTAAATTAGGTGCAAATGTAACTACATTCTTACCCAATCGTTATATTGATGGATATGGCTTAAATATCGAAACCATTAATAAAGTTTTGGAATCCAATTCACCTGATTTATTAATTACTGTTGACTGCGGTATTACAGCAGTTGAAGAAGTTAAATATTTGAAATCAAAGGGTATTGATGTAATTGTAACCGACCACCACGAAAGTGATGGTAATATACCTGATTGTCTTGTTATCAATCCTAAGGTGAGTAAAACTTATCCATTTAAATATTTGTGCGGAGCCGGAGTTGCATTAAAACTTGTTCAAGCATTTGGAGGAGTTGAGGCAACTATGCAATATATTGCTACAACTGCTATTGCAACAATTTCAGATATTGTTGAAATGGTTGCTGAAAATCGCGCTATTGTAAGCTTAGGTTTATCTCGTATGGATACATTGCCAAAAGGCTTGCTTAAGATGCTTAGCGAGTGCGGTATTAGTCGTAGTCCTAAGGCTAATGAAATTGCATTTAAATTGGCACCTAAAATCAATGCTTCAGGTCGTATGGGTGATGCTAATTTATCATTACAATTGTATTTGGAAACTAAGCCTATCGAGATTAACAAAATATGTAAAACTATACTGGAATATAATACTCAACGCCAACAATTGTGTAATAAAATATATAATGATGTTAAAACGTATTTAAATACATTAGATATTTATTCAATGAAATCAATAGTTTGCAAATCTACCGAGTGGGAAGCAGGTTTATTAGGTATTGTATGTGCAAAGCTAAGTGAGGAGTATCATAGACCAACTTGTTTGTTTAGTGATAATGACGGAGTTCTTACAGGTTCATGTAGAAGTGTTAATGGTGTTAATGTGCATACCTTGATGTGCAGTATGAGTGATATTTTGGAAAAATTTGGTGGTCATACTATGGCTGCTGGATTAACTATGAAAATTGAGCATTATGACGAATTCTGCACTAAATTTAACGATTATGTTGACAAAAATTTAATTAAGGACGAATTTTTGCCTACTAAAATTTATAATTTTGAAATATCACTAGATGAAGTACAAGTTAACTTCATTGAAAGTATTGAACGTATGGAGCCTTGTGGTCACGAAAATATGCGTCCAGTATTCAAACTTACTGCTTCGCGTGCTGATGTTAGCCCTATGAAATCACATCCTGAACATTTATTAATTAAGTATCCAACACTATCATTACTAGCATTTAATATGGCTTCAATGCAACATATTTTGTCTAGTGAAACCAAGTCACATATTTTAACCGATTTAAGTATCGAAACATTTAAAAATATTAAGCGTGTAACAGGTGTTGTTAAAAGTATTGATTATGAGGATATTTATCGCCCAGAAGATAAGGGATTGATTGCTTATAATTATGTACATCAATTATCGTTTGAGCAAACTGGTGGTAATAAATTTGTAAACTATACAAGAGATAGTTTAATACGCTTACTTGTAGATATGGAGCAAAGTATTTATGGCACACTAATTATTACAAATGACTATAATAGTTATCTTAACTTTAAAAGCATTTACGATAATTTTAATATATATCGTAATAGGCTGTTTGAGGTGGAAGATGAAACAGGCTTAAATACAATTTTGCTTGCACCTAATAGTTTTAAACATTTTAATAGTTTTAAGCGCATTATATTTATTGATCCAATACTTAATTTAGGCTATATTTCTGAGGTTAATAAGGCTACTAAATCGGCAATATATATACCGCATAAATCACAATTTAGTTATTCATTATTTAGGGATATAAGTGTTGACCGCAAAGTGTTTGGCGAGTATTTTAAGGTGCTTAAATTTGCATACGATAATCAAATTAGTGGCGCTAGTCCATATCAATTTTATCAAAAAGTAATGAATTCATCTAAGCGTAAACTTAGTTATTTGCAATTTATGATTTGTTTAACTGTATTTAAGCAACTGGACATTATTCAAACTGAAAATGATATTAAAATTACAAATTTATCGATGGATAAAAAAGATTTAACATCTAGTATTTTGTATAGTAATATCAGTTCAATTAAATCAATAAAATAGGGGTGTAAATGGAATTAAAATTATATATCAAAAATCAACAATTAATAATTGCTTTGCAACAATATTTAAGCGGAGCAACTATTGAGCAACAAGATACTATAAAGTATATTTATGATATTTTAAAGTCGTATAATTTAGATGATAATTGTTTTGTGGCTACTGCATTATTTTTGTTAAAACCGAAGGAAGAAATCGACTACGAAGTTATAACCAAGCAGTTTGGCGAAGATATAAGTCAAATGTTAAAAAACTTAAATTCAGTAGGTATTAAACATAATTTAGATAATAACGCTGAATTTGAAAGTGTAAGAAATATGTTAATTGTTATGTCGCAAGATGTAAGAGTGTTGATTATACTTTTGGCATGTAACGTGTTTAAGGTCGAACATCTTGATTTGATGAGTTTAGACGAACAAAAATTATTTATGCGTTCGGTAAAGGAAATTTATGCTCCGCTTTCTGCAAGACTTAGTTTAAACGAACTTAAAAATAAGATGGAAGATGCGGTGTTTAAGTTTTTTGAGCCAGTTATGTACGAGCAATTATCGCTTGATGAAAGACTTAATAAGG
>JBKSMT010000056.1:0-7377 GCA_046881945.1 Clostridia bacterium | reverse complement strand
TTGTACTTTGCAACCTCCTTTTCGGCGATTGCATTGTTAATATACCACACTTTAAAATTAATGTCAACACTTTTTTCAAAATTTTTTTATAAATTTTTAATTTTTTTTCAAATTCTATGCTTTTTACCCACTTTTTTACCTCTTACTGCCTGTTTTTATATATTTTAACACCGGTTTATGTAGTTAAACTCAGTTTTTATATCATAAACCATCGAAAATATTATAACTATAACATTAAGTAAATTATGTTTAACATATATTTAACATTATATCTACTAAAAATACCCTTTGTAGATTCTCTCCACAAAGGGTATTTTAGTAAAATTTTTACATTATAGATAATTTTTGATATCGATAATTCACTAATTACATTACCAAGGAATTATGGCATTTATAGTGCCGGCGCCCTGTCGTCCTGTCTTAGTCTTATAATCTGTATACACCCAAACATCCGCCCCCGCCGATAATGTAACACGAGCGCTTTCGGCAAATATCACATCCATAGCTTTCGATTCTTCATTTTCAGGGAATAATAATTCACAAACAACATAACCCCACTCTGTATCTCCGTTCTGGTATATTGTCTCGCTAATAAACCCTGAACCATAATTAAATCTAGTGTACAACCTATATGTTCCATATGAATAAATATATCTATTATTAAAGACATCTTTGGAAATTCCGTATATAGGTCTATAATAAATTGTTTTATCATTGAATGTTTCATTGTCATATAAATGAGATAAATTCAACGTCAAAAGGTTTAATACATTACCTGCCACACTATAGTGGTTACTCACCAAGTCTCTATATTGATTACTTATTGACCAGTCTTTATAAAGCTCAAAATCACTCCACAACTCATGTAAAGACAGAGTTTTTTCAGCAATTATAAATAATTCTTCAAATGATTTTTCATAATCACCATCATTAGTAATTGGTGGATTGTTTGTAATATTATATATTGTTATTTTTATAGATTTTGCCAATTTCAGTTGCGTTTCATTATCCATATCTAATCTTTCCGCATCATAAGAATAGGAACCTGTATTCTCTGTAAGCGGATAAAGCAAGCCAAAGTCACGATACACTTGAAATCCAACCTTATCCTCATCAGAACTTGGTACAAAATATAACTCCGTATCCGTAACCGTAAACCCTTCATCAAGTGAAATTTGAGGATATAAATCGATAGAAATACTTCCATTCCAATTGAAGATGAAATACAATAAAGTTCCCTTAGGCGTATTAGCATCAAGCCCAAAGTCACTTATATGCTTATCAATAATCTCAATCTTTCCATCATCCAAAACTCTAAGTGTAATATATTCATCATCCATTGGCTTTTCAGAGACGTACTCAATTTTAACATTTTGCTTAAAATCTTTTAAACTCTCTGTGTCACCCGTTCTAATCTTAGTTTTAGGAACCCATTTTAAAGATTTATCTGACCCTTTAATCGCGCCACGTGATGAACCATCTTCTGACAATATATGTCTTGCTTGTTTTGACACTGTTAATTCAATATTATATGTTTTTTCTATCTTTTCTATTTGTTCCTGGGTATCTCCATTATATAATAATTTGTTATCATAGCCAATTCCTTTAATTACATAAGAATATCCACTCACATCTGTTAATAAAGCATCATCTATACCTATAGCAGAATTTCCAGAAAATTCTTTTACCAATTCTCTACTACACTCTTCGCCTCCAGAAATAATATATATATCATTATCTACTATTCTATATTTAGGAACCGAAAGTGATTTAACGTTCATCTTATTGAATAGTGTTTTTATATCTCCATCGTCCATATTGTCAATATAAATAATTGAAGATGCATTTATATCATCTGGAATAATATGTGTAGTTGAATAATAGAAATATGTTAAAGGGAAATTATTACATACGAATTTAGTATTATCAATGTCGCCATTATCAAACTCATATCCAACATTAATCAATACCCACTTATCCATTGTTGTACCTTTTTTATCTTGATCTGTAATAGATGAAGCAAATATATTTCTAAACCTACCATCAGTCTCTCCAGTAACTTTACTGTTAAGAATAAGGCTCTGATCATAATAAGTGTCTTGAACACCTTTATTCCAACCAATATTTCTAGAATAAGTCCCAGCTAAATACCCTTGTGAAGCATCATATATTGAAGAATAAAACAATTCAACTTTATAATTTCCAATTTCTATAGCTCGGCTAATTAATGCATCCGCACCTTTAAGTAGCGCTACAACAACAGTGAATAATACCCTTAAAAGGAATTTTTGCCCTATTGTCCTAACCACCAGATATAATCCAAGATGATACATCTGAAAAACACACAATACTATAGCAATAACAATCGGAACAATTTGAACAGCCGTATCTATCCACGCTTCGCTATCTTTAATTTCACCAGTTTCAGGGATATGTGGCACACCCGTAACCTCAAATAAACTACCAGACGGAGAATAAGCAGTTGTATCTTCATTTGCCCACTCATATCCATAAGGAGTATCGTTAGCTTTAAGATTTTCAATACTTCCAAATACGCTACTAAATACAAAATATTTATCGCCTTGTTGTCCTAAATAATTAGAATTTTTATAATATGTATATCCAAACGATAACTGATAAGCACGAGATACTTCAGAAACTTCTTCATCAAACGCTTCAGTAAATTGCCAAGAATTTTCCGCACTTTCATCTTCATTTTCCTCTATAGCATCTTTTTGATTAATATTTAATTGGGTAATGTCCGACAAATGGGTCCAGAATGCTCCGCGATTTTCCCCCTCTACAGTATCTTCCACCCATATTTCAACAGTATTTCCCATAACTTGCGTTGTTTCATAATGACCTGAAATTTGTTTACCTTGCCATATACCATTTGTAGATAAAGTGACTTGATGATGTTTTTCATATTCAAATGGGTTGTCATTTGCATCTCCATCTGACAATTTTATTATATCATCTGGATCAAATCCTATCTTTAATTCAGCAATACCATACTCACAATACAAACGTGGAGTTTGATTAATTGGTGCATATATGGTATAAAGTATTTTATCACTATATTTACAAGCTGTATTTATATTAGAATCCTCTGAATCATTTTCTTCACCTGTATATTGCGACACAACCTCAGTAATACATTCAGCATCATATAATGTTTGAAGATAATCACCAGTATTTGCATCTTGCTCTTGCCATACTGCAAATAACCTAAACATTGTATATTCCTTAGCCCAACCTATTGCATTACTATTCATTGGATTACGATTATTATCTTCTTCACCAGTTTTATCTTCATCATATAAATCCGTTAAACTTGAAATTGAAATTGAAATATTTGCAAGATTTGTTAAATGAGCATTAGCAGTTAATACACCATCAGAATAACCATATTTACTTGTTCCATTGCCAAATTTGGAATTTTGTACCATATCTACAGTAAACGCATAATAATGAGTACCTGTAATAGTCACATCATCAGATGTCTTTAACATACCAACAAGTCCGCCATAATTATACTCACTAGGAGTTTGAATTACTCCTTTTATAGTCCCTGCATATGTATAAATTTTAGTATATTTAGTTCCTTCTATTGTTTTTTGTACAGCGTCACACAATTCAGGAGCAACATAGCAATTTTCCATATTCCCATCTAAACGTCCAACTAAAACACCTATATGTGATGAATCCAAAGAAGATGAACTTTTATTAAATATTTTAATCTTAGATTCTTCTCCGTTCATTGCATCATCTGCGGTTAATTTTAAGTTATAAACATTGCCTGCAATATACCCAAACACACCACCAATACAATATCCCTGCAATGTTTCCAGTTCCTCTGAATTGTCATTAGGGTCTCCATCAACACGCGACAAATCATATTGCTGAATATTAATGTTTAATACAGAGTTCCCGGCGCTTGTTACAGCATCTCCGCTAAAGAAACCTTCTTGTTTTGCATCGATAGATACTTCAGTCGTTTTAGGACTGCCATCATCATTATATTCACCTGTTGGGATTTCAGTTTTTAATCCTGCGCCATATCCCATACTCTTTCCAACATATCCACCAACAAATATTCTTCCGGCCACTCTCATTACACTATTTTGATTATTTCCTTTAGTTGTTATATTACCGATACTAAATAATACTGGAGCTTTGCCAAAGTAGCCCGCGATACCACCCACATTTATACCATATGGTGCATACACATCTCCCATTCGTTTAACAGTATCTGCATCCATAGCATTTTGCAAACATCCAACCAAACCTCCTATACCTGAATCCAGTTCATCATACTTAATCCATTTAGGGTCGAAATTATCCATATATATGTTTTTGATAATATCGTCTCCCTCGTTCATAGAAGCATTAGAAAGGTTTCCCATATTATTAACATTGAGATCTATAGTCACTATTGAACTATTTGTAATAACAAAATTATTATCAGTAGCAACAAATGTATTATCATCAACATTTGTTAATTTTGCCATATTCGTAACTTCTCCAGCGACACCTCCAATATTAGTAGGTATATAGAAATAAGTTTCCGTTTTCAACTCTTCGTCCACTTTTGTGGTATATGGATAATCAAACACTGAACCATATACCGAAGTTTTTGTAGTTAAAGTCACACCTTTGATTTCAATATCTTTAGAAGAACCGACAATTCCACCAACATTTATATTTCCAACAACAAGTGAATTCACTTCAGCTTCTACACTACTACCAATATTTAAATATTCAATTTGAAGTTTATCGGTCGCACTACCAACAATACTTCCAACATTTACAATGCCAGACACATATTCAAATATATGAGATAACGAATATCCTTCCACTCCTTTATATTCAAAACTCTTAACAGAACCAGCAAGCCCCCCAACATTTAATAAGCCCATAATTAAAGGAGCATTATTCTTTGTTTGTTCAATGCTGAACGGATAATAATTATTCTCGGTAACTGCGGTATCAGGGTTATCTCCAAGTTCTATTTCAATTACAAAATCAGAATCAGAACCTCCTATCACCCCTCCTACATTAAACATGCCATAAACTTTACCAGCATTTGTTGCATTTGTAATCGTTATCAAATTACAATTTCCAGATTTTGGGTTAGCCTTTCCTATAACTCCCCCCACACAATTTACTTTAAATACATCTTCATACGTATCCCTAGTAATTAAATTATGTCCTTTATATTTATTAGTTTTAGATTCACCAAAATCCTCATAAGTATGTTTACCAATTTGTTCATTATTTTTTACATTGTTGATTGAACTTCCTTCAAAATATCCAACAACTCCACCAACGTTTGTTATCGTAATTCTACTACCACCATCATAATATCCATTATATAGTCGTTTGTAACTATCTTTAGTTCTATCTACAATATCATCAAAATTCAACACTTTATTAGCATTAACAATTAAATTAGTTTTATCACTAACTTGCAAAGTATCTCCTGAGAATTTTCCAAACAAACCTCCAAAATTCCCATATTCCGTTTCATCGGAAATAGATACGTCTATTATTGCGAATGCTGTAGCATTGTCAACACCACCAACTGGCCATACTTCACCAGTCATTGAAATTGAACTAGCCTGATAATTACCAACAAATCCACCAACATTCCATGCCCCTTTAACTTTAGTAGTTTTTACATTACTTTGCTCATTAATAAAGTTAAAGCTTCCGTTAGTGGCAACACCAATAATACCACCTACATTACAACCGTTTTTAACATTTAACATAATGTCATTAAGTAATGTATAATTGATAGCCTCCATAGAATCATATGATCCAATAATTAAGCCATAAAATTTATTTATCGTATTTTGAGATTCATTATTATTGTTAGTATTTATAGTTAAACTACCACCATCAACTTCTAAACTAACACTAACTAATGCTCCCCCTGACACTTTATTTACAACACCGCCAAATGTTTTAACTTCAGAACCAATATTCTTAGGTAGAGTTACTTTAATAAGCCTATCAACATTCTCATCAACTAGTAATTGAGCTTGAACATCTTCTTCATTAACTTTATATCCTAAACTACCACCGGTCAAATTGTATACAACACCAGCAAAGTTAGTAACAATATAATCAGTCTCGCCAGTGCCCAAGAATGTGATATCAAATCCACCAATTGCACCACCTGACATTGTTTCAACAAATCCTGAAAGTGTAGTTGCTTGAGATGCAGCAATATTAATGAAAACAGTGTATTCCTCATTAACACCACCATAAATATTTCCACTATTATCATTTACAAAGCCTGAAATAGAGCTCATAGGTCCATTAGTAGAGATTGTAATACTTGGATTAGCGTCATCCATGTCAGCAACTGCTACAGTAGGTTCAATAAAGTTAATTGCGCCTGTATTTGTATATACAAAGCCAGCAACATTATTATCATTATTACCCTCAGGTTTAAAAAATCCAAAATTTGTATTAATAAACGATTTTGCAACATTTATCGTACCGGCATTAGTATATATTACACCAGCAACCGACATACTAACTCCACTAATATACGCCTTAATTGCAGTACCTTCGCTGTCATTTGCTATTGAGTGCATATTTAATTCAGCACCCTCCACAATCGAGTACACAAATCCAGAAGAATTTCCTTGAGCAACAAAAGCAAATGATTCGTTTTCTTCAGAATTATCACCAATCAATACTTTATATAGCGTTGCTGGTTCTAAATCATCTTCACCATCATATTTACTAACCGTTTTAACTACAGCCGCCGAAGTTTCTTTCACATAACTATTGTTTAAATTAATATTTGTAATAAGTGCACCGCTAGTAATATTATCAAACAGCGAACCATTTAAGTTTGTAATAACTTTAGGAGTAACAACCTTAGATAATGGAGTTGAATTTTGCATATCTCCTGTTTCACTAGCCAAAGTATTGTCAATGAAGTTATAGTAAATATCTACATTTTCTACTTTACCCCATTCGTTAGTATCACTATAATCAGCACCACAAGATGAGTTGAATACACCTTGGAATGGAGTTCCACTACCGATTTGAGGACCAACGGCTAATAATTCACCTTCACCGCCACCTTTATAGTCACTAACAAGATATTCAGGATTGTTATTTTTGTCTTTCTCGGCAGGGATCATTTGTATATCCACTTCCAATTCAAAATATAATCCTAAAGTATTAGGTATCTCGTTTATTAAGCTTAATACACCTATATTGTTAATTAGATATGACTTATTATTATAATAGTATCCATCAGTTTCGTCTTTGACAATCCTAAATGTAGCAAGTTCGTCTTGGGTAAGCACATTAAGTTCAGTAATCGGAGCATCATTTTTTTCAATCAGAGTAAAT
>JBKSMT010000055.1:0-10643 GCA_046881945.1 Clostridia bacterium | reverse complement strand
ATAGACATATAGTTATTATAATATAAATATTAAATTAATTAAATATCTTTAATAAAAATAACATTAAAATTAAATAATGTTATTTTTTATTTTAATTATATTTATTAATTAATAATTACTTTGTCGTTTAGCCAGCAATCAAAAAAGTTTTCAAGATTTGTTTTGCAAACTTTTTCAAAACAAGCAATTAATGATTCGGGGGTGGATATTTTGTAAGCGTAAGTTTGGGCATATTGTTGTACGGCTTTTATAAATTGTTTTTTGCCAACTAATTGATAAAGGCTGTCAAACATAAGTGTGCCTTTTACGTACACGCAATAAGTGTATTCGGGGCTGGTATGGTATTCGCTTATATTACGTGTAAGCGAGGTGTCAATACTGCCTAGTACATCTTGATATACTGATACAAATAAATTGTAATTTTCCTGCATGCCTGCAAGCATATCTTCATGAGTTAAATTGTAATTACTGTTATTATCATAAAATAGCAAAGTGCTAAATTCGGTCAACGCTTCGTCAAGCCAGGGATAAGTGTATTGGTCGTTGCCAACCAAACTATACCACCATTGATGTGCGCTTTCGTGTACTATTACATTTAAATAGTCGTCGTAATTATCAATGCTATCACTAACTAATGATAACATTGGGTATTCCATACCGCCATAAAGGAAATTTGATTGGACAACGGTGTAAGTCGAATATGGATAAGGATAGTATAAATCGCTAAACGTATTAATACAATCTACGGCGCATTGTAAGGCTTTATCAGGAGTTTGATCATTTAAGTAATAATATGTAAATTCAATATCATTTTCAACCTTTGATACAATATTAAAATCTGTGCTTAGCATTGCGCTAAATTCACGCACGCATTTGTTTTGAATTGTGTAATAGGTTGTATTTTGGTCGGTTGTAGAGGTTGCGTTGCCTGTAAATGCGCAGACCAAATTGCTATCGCAAGCAAAGTTTACATAGTAATTTGCCATCTCGCTATAAAATGGGTCGCCATTTGAATTGTAAGGATTTTTATTCCAACCATTGACATCATATACGCATACGATAGGATAAAAATTTGCTAAATTTATATTGTTTTTGACGAAGCCAAATCTGTGTGAAATATTTGGCAAGGTTATATTATATTCAATATATATTTTGGCACAAGTGGTTGGTTCTAGTGCATCATCTAAGTCTATTTTCATAATATCATTATCTTCACCCTCATATGCGGGCATTATGTCTTGCTCGTTTAGTTTTACACGCATTATATTAAGTGTGGCGTAACTTTCGCCATTAGGATATGCTTGTGCTTGATGCATTTCGTCAACGGGCTTGTTAGTTGCTCCATTGCAAAAGTTGGCAACGTACAAATGCAAATATATTTCATTTAATAGCGCATCGCTATTATTAACATATTCAATAGTTTGCTCGGCATATAAACTTTTGTTAGTATTATCGAAGTTTATATCCATATAATAATTGCTTAAACTTTGTCCAATTTTGTTTAAATCGTCCTTTTTTTTGCCACAACCAACAAAAATTATTGAACATACCGCAATTAGACTAAACATTAATGTATTAATAAATTTTTTCATAGTTTCCTCTACATTAATCTATTATGAGTTTGTTAAAAAAATGCGAGTTATCCACATTAAAACTTTAAGATGTGGAAAAAATTGTAAAATTGTGCATAACTATTGTTGCCTAACTTGTAAGTTTGTGGTACACTAATCGTAATAGATGAAAGGAGCAGTGTTATGTGCTTGTGTAAATATAGTTCGTCATATATTATTAACGACAAAACTGTGGTAGATAATATTTTTATCAATAATTTTTTGCCAGATGCTCCTGATTTGTGTGTGAAAGTATATTTAATGGGGCTTAGCAAGTGTGCTAATAGTGTGGCGCCTGATAATAATCTTACCAACTTTGCAAATGTGTTAAATGTTACAGAACAAGATATTGTTGACGCTTTTAAGTATTGGCAAGAGCAAGGTGTGGTGCAAATTCTTAGCACTAATCCTATTGAAGTTAGATTTATGCCTCTTAATGCAACTTTAGGCAATGTTAAAAAATTTAAGGTGGGCAAATATACCGATTTCAATATTCAAGTGCAAGAAATTTTAAATAAACGAATGATTACTCCTACTGAGTTTAGCGAGTATTATAATGTGATTGAAAGTAATCATATGGAACCTGAGGCAATGTTGATGATTATTAAGTATTGCGCTGATCGTAAGGGCGAAAATGTTGGATATTCATACATAATTACTGTTGCTACTAATTGGGCTAAAGAGGGTAAAGGCATTCATACTTGTGACGATGTTGAAAATAAGATTACTGAATTAGGTGTGCTTGATGACAAGGTTAATTTGGTGCTAGGTGCGTTGGGTACTAAGCGTAAGGTTCAGTTGGAAGATGTACAAATGCTTAATCGCTGGCTGGGCGAACTGGATTATGACCTTAATACTATTATTGCTGTAGCTAAACGTATTAATTTAAAAAAGATTAAGGCGGATATGTCGTATTTAAACAATGCCTTAAATAAATACTATGAAATGAGATTGACTTCGATTGCCGAAATCGAAGATTATGAAACTCAAAAGGATAATATGACTACTTTGGCGCGTCTTGTTGTTAAGGGATTGGGATTGTATTATGAGGATTTAAGCAAAGTTGTTGATACATATGTAATTAAATGGACTCAAATGGGTTATAGTGAGGATATTTTAGTCCAAATTGCCGATTATTGCTTTAAAAATAGTATTCGTACGCTTGATGCTTATGACCGAGTGGTACAAAAGTTATACAAACTTGGGATTATTACATTGGAAGCGTTTAATCAATATCTTGGCGACGTTAATGCTTGGGATGAAAAAGTGCGATTTATTTTGGAACGTCTGGGTATTAAGCGCTATGTTAATGATTTTGACCGCGATTTTTATCGTACATGGACTGAAAATTGGGGATTTGATGACCAAATTATTGAATTTGCGACTTCAATGTCGATAGGTAAGTCAAATGCCATGCAATATATGAATAAGATTTTGTCGGGTTGGAAGGCTAAAGGAGTTACTTCAGTTGAACAAGCCAAGGCAAATTCTACTACATATGTTGTTGCAGATAGTCAGGTTAAAAAGTCGGATAAATATAGCAAAGAACAACTTAATAGTTTCTTTAGCAATCTTGACGAGGTGGAAATCTAATGACAAGAACTCAACTTATTAATGATATTAAATTGCATTTTGATAAAAAACGTCACGAGGCTCAAATCCTTGCCGATCAATATGTGCAAGAGTTGTGTGCTAATCAGGAATTCAAACGTCTTTATACTAATTATAATCAAGCCAAAATTGATTTGATTAAACTTAGATTTGGTGGAAGTGATATTCAAATAATGGAAGCAACCAATACGTTTGAAAAAATAAAACAATTATATAATAATTATATATCTTCACACAAGATTGATATTAGACGCATGGAACCTCAATATGAGTGCAGTCAGTGTAATGATACCGGTGTTGTTGGTATGAAGATGTGCGATTGCTTAAAGCGTGAATTAAACAAAAGGTTAAGTGAACAAAATAAACAATATAAATTTGTAACTTTTAATGACTGTGCGACTAACTTAAGTCCAAGTTTGTCGAAAATTTATGATATGGCTAAAACCTGGTGTGGTAAGTTTCCTAATAGCCAAATATTAAATATAACAATGTCAGGAGGAACGGGTTCAGGTAAAACATTTTTGTTGGAATGTATGGCAAGTGAACTTATTAGCCGTGGATTTAATGTTATGTTTACTACAGCATTTGCTCTTAATGATGAATGCAAAAAATATCATTTTTCACTTCCTAGCAAAGTTAACGAATTTATGGATTGTGATGTACTTATTATTGATGATTTGGGCACTGAACCATTGCTTAAAAATATAACAATTGAGTATTTATTTAATATTATCAATTTGAGGCAAAAACGCTACAAGCCAACATTGATTTCAACAAATCTATTGCCTGAAGATATATTGAATAGGTATGATGACCGTATACATAGTAGGCTATCAAATAAATTAATTGCGCTTAATATTCGGTTTGAAAATAACGATATGCGTAAAAGATTTTAACTAAAAAAATTATTTAATTAATAAAAAATATCCCACAATAAATGTGAGATATTTTTTTTTACTATCTATTGTTGATACTATCAATTGGATTTTTCTTTGCAAACCTATATACAGGTATAAATGTAGATATAAAAGCAACACCAAGTGAAACGGTGAATAATAAAGCTATTTGAGGTAAACCAAATATCATTAAAGTAAGTGATGAGCCTAATTCTCCAACTATTGATGAGTTAATAATGTTTGATGTAATTACGCATGCAATACATGATAGCACAAAATTAATCATACATATTACAAAACTTTCGGCAAAGAATATTGAGAATACGTCTTTACTTCTTGCACCAATAGCGCGAAGTACACCAATTTCACGTTTTTTATAAGTAATACTTACGGATATAAAGTTCATAAGCATTAAACCCGCAAATGCTGCAAGACCAACACCAACCCATAATAATATTTTTGCCATACTTTCAATCATTTCACTAAATTGATCTAATACTGGTGTTGATATTGATTGTATTGAGTAATTAAATGGTTTATCTTTATTATTTTCAAAGTAATTAATTAATGATTTATCATCCTTATTACCTTTAAGTTGAGTTAAAATACATGTATAACCTGTAAAGTATTCATTATAAAAATCTTCACTTACAGTAATATCTCCACCGCCACAGTCGTAATATCCAACAACCTCCAGTTCAAATGCATGATTTTTTTCTGGATTGTATCCAGCACCAAAATGAATTGTTAAACCTGCATCTATTTTTGATTTTAACTCACTTTCACTTATTTGAATATTATCGGTTAAAAGTCCCTTTGAAATAATTGCTTTATTTCCTGTTAACTTATCTATAGTTTCGCCATTTTTAAAATATTTATTATAATAATTATTTATATTCTTATTAAAATTTTCGCCATATCCGCCACCCATATATTCTTCGCCTTTGATATATGCTCTATAGTCTATACGATATTGGTTAGGCTCATAATTATCTAAGCAGTTATTAAATGTTGTTTGGTTAACATAACACATATTAACCAGTCCAAATTTAATTAAGGTGTCAAGTTCGGAGTATAATAATTCATTTTTGTAGTAATCAGCTTGTGAGCCTGATAAGTTCTTATATTTATCTATGTTAGTATTATCTTTTATAACTCCTACAATTTTGAAACGTCCGGCATTTGTGCTATAAATATCTAGTTCTGTGGTATTCAAATCTTCAAATGAAGATACATTACTATAAGTTTCAATTAAAGTATCTAAAAGATTGCGAGAAATACATACTTCGTTATCATTAACCGGCAATTTGCCATGAATAAGTGTTAAATCAAATTGCTCAACAACGTCTTGATTGATTTCCATAACGCCTGATATTTTGCGTTGGCGAATTCCATATTCTGTACTAGAAGATGAGTTTCCTCCGCCATATAAATAAAAGTATTCGCCCGAAGCCACAACCTTGTTAAATTTATAATTAGGGTTGTCGTTTTGGAATTTAGCTAATTGACTATCGCTAATAGGGAATGTGGCGTAACTATCATAATCTACTCGTTTGTTAATGCCTATGGTTTTAATATTGAATTCTCGAAGAGTGGCATACACTGAGTCGGCACGATTAAAACTGGACATTGTATTAACCACACCAAATAGTCCAAAAGCAATAACTGATAATATAATTGTGAATATTAAACGTATTGGCTTATGTTTTAGTGAACTTGCGCCCATTTTAAATGAATCCTTAAACTTAAGTTTGGATTTAATCATTTTAAATTCGGATTTATTAGGATTGCGTCTAATATGCTCACGAGTTGTATTTACAAACACTTCACGGTTGCCGTCATCTGTAATAAATGCGGATTTTTTTACATTTGTATTCGATTTGTTGTCAAACGAAATAATAGTGTCTTCATTATGAGTATTATGCACAATCATTTGATTGATTTTAATTAAGTCATCTCGGCTGATTTGTTGACCTTTTTTGATATGGATAATTTTATTGTCAATAAAACTTACTCCAGATTGTGACTTTTGTGCCATTACTTCAGTTTTCGTAGTATCACTTATTATTTGACCATCTTTAAGTTCAATTATTCGGTCACCATAAATTTCAGCAAATTCACGGTCGTGTGATACAATGATTACTAGTTTGGTTTGTGATAACTTTTTAAGTGTATCCATAACTTGCTTACCAGTTGCACTATCTAGTGCGCCAGTAGGCTCATCTGCCATAATGATTTCAGGGTTTTTAATAAGTGCACGCGCAATGGCAACACGTTGTTTTTGTCCGCCTGATAATTGATTTGGCTTACGTTTGTAAAATCCGCCAAGGTCAACTTGGTCTAATAATAGATTTACAAAACGTTTATCGGGCTTTTTACCTTGAAGTTCAAGGGCTAAACTCAAGTTTTTACCAACAGTAAATTCTTCCAATACATTGTATTCTTGGAAAATAAATCCGATAAATGTATTACGGTAACTATCAAAGTCACTTTGTTTAAAATCTTTTGATGATTTGCCCTTAATAATGATTTCACCGCTGTCAAAAGTGTCTAGTCCACCAATTGAGTTTAATAGTGTACTTTTACCACTACCGCTTTTACCAAGCAGAAATACAAGCCCTGTGTCAGGGAAGTCAACACTTACGTTATTAAGAGCAGTTACATTATTAACTCCGCCTTTACCTTTGATTTTGTATATTTTTGTTAAATTTCTTACACTAATCATATAGTTTCCTTTTAATTAATTTTAATCAATATACTATATATTATTTATTAAAATAGGTTATCATATTAATCTATATAATGTCAATTATATAAAAATAAAATCTCATAAAATTGTTTAATTTTATGACGTTATATTGATTTACTAAAAATTATAAATATGATATAATTAAAGTGTTGAGAGGAGAAAATTTATGGAAATTAAGATTAAGTATTTTACAGATATTGAGCCTATTCAGTTTATCGCAGGCAAAAGTGACTGGTATGATTTGCGTAGTGCTGAAGATGTTGAAATGAAAGCGGGCGAATTTAAACTTATTAAACTTGGTGTTGCGATGCAACTGCCTAAGGGTTATGAGGCCATTATTGCACCACGTAGTTCAACATTTAAAAACTTTGGATTACTTCAAACCAATAGTATTGGTGTGGTTGACGAAACATATTGTGGTGATGACGACCAATGGCGCTTTCCAGCCCTTGCAATGCGTGATACTGTGATACGAAAAAATGATCGTATTTGTCAATTTAGAATTATTGAACATCAACCACCAGTTGAATTTACTATTGTTGAAAAACTAGATAACGCTAATCGCGGTGCGTTTGGTTCAACGGGAAAACAATAAAGCATTGTAAATAAATTTGTAAAATAAAAAATCAAGATGTCAATATGCACCTTGATTTTTTATTTAAGGTATTGACTAGACGACATTTGTATGTTATTATAAATAAAAATTAGGAGAGATGTTTATGATGGTTGATAAATTAGACAAAGGTGAATTAATAGCATTAAATAATATAAAAAATAGAATTTTAAAATTGTATGATTATCCAGAATTGGTTGTTCCAAATATTAACGATATTTGTGCATGTGCTTGCTATGGCAATCGATTTAGTGATATGAAACGACCTGTTCATTTGTTAATATACATACTTAATAAAATGGATGACAAGGAATTATTTGGATTTGCAGATGACTTGTATTATTGGAAAAGCAAAATGGCATATAGAGATAGAAAACCTTCTCTAATTTCTTGGTTACAAGATGATGTTGTAGATAATATAAATTGTTCAAGAAGATTGAAGAAATATTTAAAATTTAGAGGTGGTTATACTTATAAGCTTTTAGACGATCCTCTTGAACAAACCGATGATAGTTTAGAAGAACATAAAGTTGACAAAAATGAATTTTATGGTTTGTTAGTAAGAAAGTTTAAAATGTCATTACTACCAAATCAAGCTCACCATGAAATTTATAAGAAAGCTAAAACTGCTTATTTACACAGCCATTTCCTATTTACACCAAACGATATAAAAAAATATGGTTTACAGGATATAGAACAAATTTTAGCGCAATGTGGCTTGATACCAACAGCAGAACAAATTGCTGAAAATAGAAAATATAATGATGAAGTTAAAGAAATTTATAACAATATTGTAGGCAATGAAAATACTTTAATAAAATAATAAATTGACAATAAAAAAATAGTAATGTATAATAAAATTATGGAAAAGAATAACGAACAACTTAAGGTGGCGGAAAGTCAAGACAATAAAGTTGCACAAACTGAAAATAAAATAGAACAAAAACCAAGTGTAAAAAATAACAAAACACCGCTTACACCATATCAAAAATATAAAAATAGTCGTAACCAAAATGGTAAAAAATACTTTGATTTTTATGACGATATCAAAGTATACATTCATAATATTTACGATTGGTAATTAAAAAAAAGACCTATTAATCTAGGTCTTTTTTTGATTATCTTAATATAAATACCGAACGGAAGATTGACTTTGTGTCAGTTTTTCCTTCGATAATATATTTGTTGTCGATTTTCCTTTTATAAAGGTTGATTTGGTTGCCTTCAAAGCATTGGTTTGTATAGTACATTTCAAGCACATGGATATCAAGGTTTGAATATTCTGCGAAACTAAAGCAATCGGTTGCCATCTTAATATATGCAATATTATTCCCGTGTTGATTATAGTCAAGTTCGCTTAATCTAATAATTTTAGTATAAACTAAATCACTTTCGTCAAATTCGCAACTAGCATTCGTATAACTATCATCTTTCATATTGCTTGGCAAGAATTCGGTTATACCTAAGTCACCAACATATTTTGGTAGAACTAGGCGGTTGGTATCTTCATTGATTACACCATATTCCATACGGCCGCGAACAAGTGATTTATTACCTTGTTTTAATTCAAAGCAACGTGGGAACAGCATACGCGTTTGTAATGGCCAAGTTGCAACGGTTAAACTTTCGTTAATAGTAGGGAAACGGTCAAATTCAAATTTTGCTTTAAGCACAACCCACTTTCCATTACAACTTTTGCGTATATCCTCAACGCCAACGCCCAAAATATCCGAATGATTGTTGGAGCATAATTGAAAGGTTGATACAACATTGTGTGGCATCATAGTTCGTGTTGCACCTACATCATCAAAGCGTGTGGTAAAATTGTATTCTAAATAATTTTTCATATAGTATCCTTTTAATTTACACATTAAATTATAGTTAAATCAAGTGTAAAAATCAAGCAAGTAACCCACATATTGTTTAATATTTGTGGATAAATAATAGAAAGTGAAATGATGAAACATTTTAAATGCTTTCGCATTTTGCATAGTTTAAACTATGCACTTTCTAATTTTGAATTACGTCAGATTACACTAAATGCCAATGTAAACATTGTCGCTTGTATAATCTTCCTAAATTATAAAATAAAAAATTCAACATAAGAAATATGTCGTAATTTGGAAGTGTGAAATAAATTTTGATTGCTGTTGCTAAAGTCTGGCAAAATAGTATTTTAAAAAGTTAAAATTTATCATAAGTAATTTAAGTTATAACTATTGACGTTTTTTTGATTTTGATATATAATATGGTCAATAGAGGTTAGGTATGGACAGGATTTTAGATTATATTAAAGCAAATAAGTTAATTAAGCAGGGTGAAATTATAGGGGTGGCTACCAGTGGTGGTAGGGATAGTATGGCATTACTTCACTTTTTGCACGAAAATCGTGAAGAATTTGAATGTCAAGTAATTGCTATTAACATTGATCATTGTATCCGAGAGCATAGTGCTGCGGATAGTGCCTTTGTAATGGATTATTGTAAGGAAAATAATATCAAGGCATATACTTTTAAGGTGGATGCGGTCAAACTTGCTAGAGACGAAAAATTGTCAATCGAAGCTGGTGCGAGGAAAGCACGTTATAATACCTTTGAAGCATTAATTGGACGCGGACTTGTGGACAAAATTGCTTTGGCACATCATATGTATGATCAGGCGGAAACAATATTACTAAATTTACTTCGCGGTTGTGGGCTTGCAGGAGCTAAAGGTATGGAACCTATGCGCGATAATAAGTATATTCGTCCAATGTTAATAGTTCCTAGGGAAGAAATTATGAGCTATATCGACGAATTTTCAATACCATATGTAGATGACGAAACTAATGAGGATACAACATATTCACGTAACTATATTCGTAATGTAATTATGCCTACAATTCGTAAAAAGTTTAGATCGGTAGATAAAAATCTTGTACACTTTGCCGACATTTGTGCCGAAGATGATAAGTATATTAATACTCAAGTGGAAATGGGTGGCATTGCTAAAATGGGTGATGTTACACGTGTGCCTATGTACTATTTTAGTTATCAGCCATCAGTTACTAATCGCGTTTTATTCAAAGTGTTAGGTAATTATGCTAGTCAAGACATTGAAAGCAGGCATATTAATATGATTTGCGAATTTGCACGTGATGGCCAAAATGGGGATAGTATTGATTT
>JBKSMT010000054.1:0-4849 GCA_046881945.1 Clostridia bacterium | reverse complement strand
TTTTAGTTATCAGCCATCAGTTACTAATCGCGTTTTATTCAAAGTGTTAGGTAATTATGCTAGTCAAGACATTGAAAGCAGGCATATTAATATGATTTGCGAATTTGCACGTGATGGCCAAAATGGGGATAGTATTGATTTGCCTTTTGGAATTAAAGTCCATAAGGAGTATGAGTACTTAACAATTGCTCCACTTAAGAAAAGTGTTGAAACCGTTGCTCAAGAATTTAAAAAGGGTAAAAACTATATTGAAGGCTTCGGAACAATCCGTATTGTTAGTTCAAAAGTATTTAATGAGGTTAAACCACATCAACATGTAGTAGATGCAAGCAAGGTTCCAGCAAATGCGGTATGGCGTTTTAAGGACGATAAGGATATGTTTACTCCATTTGGTCATGAATCGGCTAAAAAATTAAAGGATTTCTTGGCGGATAAAAAAATACCTCAACGTCTACGTGGGAATATTCCAGTGCTAGCAGTAGATAATACAATTTATATTGTTGCTGACCTTGAAATAAGCGACCTATTAAAAGTAGATGAAAACAGTACAAATTTATATAAGATTAACTATGAAAAAGATATAATTTAAAAAAAGTTCTGCGCTACGCGGAACTTTTTTATTCGTAGTACAAATTGTCGGGATTATTAAGTTTTAGATTATATTGTTTGATTAATGGAAAATATTCTTGCCAGCGGTAGTCACGTACAGGCATGGGAATATGATTTGTAAAATAAAAGACCATTGCTGGCTTGATATTATTATATTTATACAATAAACTCACGCATATGCAATCGCCATTTTTAATTAGATTTTTAATTTTAGCATGATAATTAAAATATGACATATTTGTTAGTGTTTGCAGTTGGTAAGTTTTTATTAATTGAAATTTTAAATATTACGTGCTTAAAAGTGTAAAGTTTTATTAACTTAAAATGGAGATTTTGCATAAATTGTTAATAGGTTAATTAAAAAAAATGGCATTAAGTATTTGCCAAGTAATAAAATATGTGTTATACTAACAATAGTTTACAAGGAGTTTTTATGGAAAAAAATAATTTTAACAAGGCATATATTTATATTATTGCCATTTTTGCAATCGGTATTGCCATATCTAATATTATATCATTTTTTGGTGGCGTTGGGTTTGCGTTTATAGGTGCAAGTTTGTTGTTGGCACTTGCAATTACTACAATTTTAAAAGATGAGCAAATTAAAAAACGTTTTGGCGATTTGTTTATATTAATCATAATCGAATTTTTGATGTTCATAGTATTGTTTTTCGCTTATGACTTTAATCTTAATGGTATTACGAATAAATTCCCACTAGTTATGCGTAACATATGTGCCATATATTCATTGCTTGCATTAGGTTATGTGATGTTTAGATACATTAGCGAAATCAAAGGCAAAAAATACAAATTTGTTGAATATATGCTAGGTAACTATGTTCCTGTTAAAAAGGAAAAGAAAGCCAAATTAACCAAGGCTCAAATCAAAAAGAATAAGGAACTAGAAAATGGAACACTTGAACCAAAACCAAGTACTGTTGAAAGTGACAAGATGACTGAGGAAAAGGTTGAAGACGAACAACCTAAGGAGGAAAGTGTTGCTAATCCTGAGCCTGCTCAAGAGCAAAACGAGGTTAAGGAAGAAGAAAAATCGACTGCAAATCGCACTCATTTCTGGTATTAGACAGATTTGGGGGTTTTAATATTATTAAAATTGCTTAAAATTTTTATATTTTAGGCAATTTTTTTTAAAATCGTGTTGACATTGAAGTTAATATATGGTATATTATATGCGTAAGTAACACCGCAAAGGTGTTTTTTTAGGAGAAAAATTATGGCAAAGAAAGCAAAAACTAAAACAGCAAAGATTACTCTTGCTTGTACAGAATGCAAAAACAGAAATTATGACACAACTAAAAATACTGCAGAACATCCTGATAGAGTTGAGTTAAATAAGTTCTGTCCACATTGTCGCAAGCACACTGCTCACAAAGAAACAAAATAGGAGATTGTTATGGCAAATAATGAAGAAATTAGCCAAGAAGTAGTTGTTGAGGAAACTCAACAAGTTTCTGCTGAAAATAAAAAGGTTGAAGTTAAAACTGAAGAAAAGGTTGCAAAAAAAGAAGAACCTAAGAAAACTGAAAAGCCTAAGAAGAAGAAAAAAGATAAGAAACAAAGCAAAATGGCTAAAAGATTAAAGGAAACTAGTTCAGAACTTAAAAAGGTTACATGGCCTAAGTTTACCACAGTATTAAAGCAAACTGGTGTTGTTTTGGCTGTTACTGCAGCATTTTTGTTGGTAGTATTTGGTATTGATAGACTTTGTAGTTGGCTAGTAAGCTTCATTGTATAGGGAGGGCTTTATGGCATTGGATAAAAATATTGACACAGAACCTAGATGGTATGTACTTAAAACTTTTGCAGGGTATGAAAGTGTTGCTAAACAAAACTTGGAGCAAACAGTAAGTAAGTATAACCTTGAAGACCGTATCTTTGATATCGTTATTCCTATGGAAGATGTGTTGGAAGAAAAACGTGGCAAGAAAGTTCTTGTACCTAAAAAGATGATGCCTGGTTATATCATTGTAAAAATGATTTATGGTGATGACATTTGGCATGCAGTTACTCGTACTCAATATATTTCAAGTTTTGTAGGTCCTAAAGGTCGTCCAGTTTGTATTACCGAAGACGAAGTTGCTCGTTTGGGATTAGGCAAGATTACAGTTAATATCGACATTAATGTTGACGATATTATCGAAATTTTAGATGGACCTCTTGCTTCATTTGTGGGTAAGGTTACCGAAGTTGATAAGGATAACCTAAAATTAAAAGCAACTGTTGAAATGTTTGGTCGTGATTCAACTGTTGAATTAAGTTTCAACCAAGTTCGTGTTAAAAACTAATTAAATTTTTGGAAACACATCAGCCTTAAAGTGAGTGAGGAAATGCATCAGCCTTAAAGCGAGCATTTGTGGGAGATGGAAAATCTTTTTAATTCTATCATAAGAACCACAGCCATATAGGAGGAGAATTTTATGGCAAAGAAAGTAAGTAGTATTGTCAAGATTCAAATTCCAGCCGGTAAGGCAACACCAGCTCCACCAATTGGTTCAGTATTAGGACCTAAGGGTATTAACATTGCTGGTTTCGTTAAGGAATTTAATGACAGAACAGCTAGTCAAGCAGGTTTTATCATCCCATGTGTGATAACAATCTACGAAGACAGGTCTTTCACATTTGTGTTAAAGACACCACCTGCAGCGGTACTTATCCGTAAGGAAGCAGGAATTGAAAAGGGTAGCGGAAAGCCTAATAAAGATAAGGTTGCTAAGTTAACTAAGTCTCAAATCCGTAAAATTGCAGAAATGAAGTTGCCTGACTTAACTGCTAGCAATATTGATGCAGCTATGAGCATGATTGCTGGTACAGCACGTAGTATGGGCGTACAAGTGGTGGAGGATTAGTATGAGTAAAAGATATATTGAAAGTGCTAAGCTTATCGACAAATCTAAAGCATATGATCCTGCAGAGGCTATGAAGCTTGTTGTTGATACTGCTAAGGCTAAATTTGATGAAAGTATTGAACTACACGTACGTCTTGGTGTTGATGGTCGTAATGCTGACCAACAAGTTCGTGGTGTAGTAGTATTACCAGAAGGTACTGGTAAAAATGTTAAAGTTTTAGTTATTGCTAAGGGCGACAAGGCTGATGAGGCTAAGGCTGCTGGTGCTGATATCGTTGGTGATGATGATATTGTTAAAAAGATTATGACCGAAAACTGGTTGGATTTTGACGTATGTATCACAACTCCTGATATGATGGGTACTATTGGTCGTTGTGCTCGTATCCTTGGACCTAAAGGTTTGATGCCAAACCCTAAGAGTGGTACAGTTACAACTGACGTAACTAAGGCTATCAAGGACGTTAAGGCTGGTAAAGTTGAATATCGTCTTGACAAGAATAATAACGTTCACGTTATTATTGGTAAGGCAAGCTTCGGTGCTGAACGTTTGGAAACAAACCTTCGTGCTGTTATGGGTGCTATTATCAAAGCTAAGCCTTCAAGTGCTAAGGGTACTTATTTAAAGAGCGTTTACGTTGCTTCAACTATGGGACCAAGCATTAAATTGGGTTATAGCGAAAATTAATTTTAAAAATTCCACAAGAGCTAACTTGTGGTTTTTTTATTTCTATAAGATAATTATAAAAAATAAATAATCAATATTTTAAAATGAAATATTTTTATAAAATTCACAAAATTAATTGACTTTGGCTGTTATTATGGGTTAAACTTAAAGTATAAAGGGGGATTTTTATGAAAGAAGAAAAGAAAGTTGTTAAAAAATCAACTAAAGCAAGTCCAAAAGCTGATGCGAAAGTAGAATCTAAAATGGAAACAAAGCCAGTAGCAAAGAAAACTGCAAAGGCTAAATCTGAAAAGCCATCAAGAGTTGTAAAGGCTGAAAAAATTCAACCAGTTTCTGAAAAAGTTGAAGTTAAACCATCTAACGTTGTTGAGAAGAAGGTTGAAAAAGAACCTGTTAAAAAGATTACACTTCATCAAGATCTTAATCTTGTAATAGGTCTTTGTGCATTAATTTCAATAATTACATTTTGCTTTGCTTTTCAAGGTGGAAGTGAGCAAATTTTAGGATGGGAATTGGTGTTAAAATCAGCAAACTATTCTGGAGTATTCCAAGGAATAATGATATTATTTGTTATTTCATTGTTTATTGATTGCATTTTGGCAATACATGTTGATACTGAAAACAATATATTTAATATTGTTGAAAAGGTATTATACGTATTTACAATTGTAGTTAACTTTATTGTAGT
>JBKSMT010000053.1:0-10776 GCA_046881945.1 Clostridia bacterium | reverse complement strand
TATTTTTTATCTTGTTCTTAAAATTTATCTTTAACAGACTAAAAAACTCATCTAGTTTAGATGAGTTTTTAATTATTTAGTTTCAACTACTTGTAGTTTTACTTCACACTTAACTTCTTTCATAAATTGAATTACTATTTTATATTCGCCAGTTGCTTTAATTGGTTCAAAATCCAAAATCATCTTTTTGTCTGCTGGAATATTAAGTTCGGTTAATTTATTAAACACTTCCTGCTTAGTAATCGAACCAAATGCTTTGCCATTAGCACCAAATTTCAACCCAACGGTTAATATCTTATCTTTTAAACTATCAGCAATCGCTTGATACTTTTTAACCTCTTCACCATGATGGAACGCTTGAGCATTTTTTTGACCTTTATTTTGATTTAAATTATTCGCGGTTGCTTCAATAGCTATTTTTTGTTTAATCAATACATTCATCGCATATGTAGGATTAACATCTATCACATCGCCCTTTTTGCCTTTACCTTTAAGGTCTTGAATTAAAATAACTTTCATAATACTCTCCTTATAATTTAATTATATACTCAAAACTTATTTTAGTCAAGTGTTGTGTACCATTATGCAAATAAATTTGATTAATAACGCATTAATAAAATAAAGTATAAAATCAAATATTTAGCAAACAATATATTTATAGGTGAATTATGGATATAGTATGTAGAAAATACAGTTGCACGCACAATAAAAATATGAAATGTGAACGAAAGCATTTAGGCGTAAACAAAAAAGCATTATGTAATGATATCACAATTGACAACAGCAAACCAGTTGAAGATGTATCAAAAGATATGTTTGAGCATGAGCCCGAAATTGCCCCTTTTCGTCACTGTAAATGCATTGACATTAAATGCAATGCCAACACTTGTTTATTTAACAATGAGGGTGAATGTATGTCTAACGGAATATTTGTAGGTTCAACTAAAACAAATGCACCCTGTAATAGTTTTCAACAAAAATAAAGCGCAATAATACGCTTTATTTTTATTGGTTATAAATTTAAAATAAACTTTATAATTATAGCAATGCTTTATTTATTTTTAACCTTTGCACCACACGCATCACATTTATTGCTACCATTACTGATTTTAGAACCACAATACTCGCAAGTTTTTTCAGTATTATCAGCATCTAATTGTTTAACATGGTGCTCAATTTCCTTTTCAGCATAGGCTGATATCGTATTAATCATATTTTGCATAGTATCTCCGCTATGCTTGTGACTTTTGAAAATACTGATTGCGATTATTAAAAATACCGCAAAGAATATTCCAAATACTAAAAATGGAAAAATCCACATATTGTCCTCCTAATTAATTTCTTTTAATTTTTGATTTAAAATATCAGCATTTGTTTTAGTGTTGTCACTTATATTAGTACGCGCCCAGTAATCATTGTAAAATATACGATTGCAAGCACTTAATTTATTTAACAACTTCTTAGCCTCAATTTCAACCTCTATTAGATGTTCTTCACTATCATAAAACTTAATATCGGCATATTTTAATGCAACATCATTATTAAGTTCAGGATTATCTTTACGCATATACTTTATATTATTTAAACTTACAAAATACATATTATCGGTTATAAACATATCATAAGCACGCGAATACATAACACTTTCTTTCAAATCAAATGCCGAATGTCCAAAATACAAATTACCGTATACATTAATTCCTAGTAAGTCTAGTAAAGTAGGCATTATATCAGCAGTACACATAAACTTTTTAACTACCAATCTTGTCCCAGCATCTGTCTTTTCCACTACATATCTTTCATGCATTCTTTCAAGAGCAATATTAACTATATCCTCATCTTTCATTTCAGGATATTTTTCAACAAGTTCTTCCACATAATCATTAACCACTCCCGTTCTAGCACGAACTCTTACTTGCGCCATATTAGGCGTTTTAATCATACAAGGTACGCGAAATAAATTAGTATAATTATCGTCTTTAACATTATCAATATCTTTTACATAATTTGATAAACTTGAATAATAAGTATTGTGGTCACCAAATAGGCAAATTATTGTATTATCAATCAACTTAGTACCATTACCATTTTCCCTAGTACTTAACTCATTCATAATTTTACCTAACGCATTATCAAATTCCATTACACATGCAGTATAGTAATAAAAATTATTATGATTAAATGCCTCAAAACTATCACCACTCATTTTAGTTATTCCATACTGAGCCAACTTGTCATAATAACCTCGTTTGGCAAGATTATCACGATACGTATATTGTCCATGCATTGTTATGGTTGTAATATATGTATAAAAACGCTGGTCAGTAGGAAACATTTGGTCAGCACACACCTCAATCATATCGGTATCTAAATTACGTTCGCCTTTAGCACTATAATCGGTCATGCCCATATCTTTCATTTGTTCAGTTGTTGTACAACTATCAAAGCCTATTGCTTTCATATATTTTGAACGATTGTAGAAACTTGAGCCACCATTATGAAAATAATTACAACTAATATCGTTATCCAAAACTTTTAACACTGATGCCATACTAGTTGCCGACACATTATCAGGAAAATCATAATTTATATATGCATTTGTAGGGTAACTTCCTAGCAAACTCAAATTTTCAGCTATATCCGTTTTTTCACGCGAATAAAAGTTACTCAACACAATACTTGAATCATAAAAATTATATAAGTTTGGATATAATTCCCTTAGAATTTGTTCAGCATCAGTATAATTTTGACCTTGACTATCAGTATATTTAGAATAGTCAATATTATAACCATTTGTAAACAAACTAAAGTCTTGCATAAATCCATACCATTCAAGCGATTCAACTAATATTGTTACCACATTATACTCATCATCACTTTCAAAATTAGTTTGATAAATATTATCTGTGTTATAAATAAAATCTTCAAGTTGCTGTTCGTCGCCTAGTTTTACATGACTAAAAAAGCTTCCTTTTACAAACTCATTTAAAAAGTTACCTATAATTCCATACTCGGCATACGAAGCTTCGCTAGCTCGATAAAGTTTATCAGTTACATCACTTTCAAAATTGCGATTATTAAAATACAATGTCATACCCAAACAAGTAATCACTGATATGGCGCTTGGTATTGTCCACCACTTAATACTAACAGGTTTTTGAGCATGTCGTGCATAACGCCCACCAAACACAATATATAACGAAATAATCAGCATTGAAATAGCAAAAAATGTAAAATTGATAGGCACCGATTCTAGTATCGCCATACCATCATTACGGAGATTAAACATACCATAATCAAATATCGTTTCTGTCATTTCAAATATAACTATAAATACAATATCTATAATCATAAATGTTACTAGCAATATTGATGCAACTATATGTCTTACCTTGTTTGAAGATATGCTTAGCAATATCAAAACCATTAATAGTTGTACAAACAAAAATATTAATGGCGAACGTATATAAAACTTATCACTTGTAACAAATACTGCGGTAAGTTCAATAATTAGTGCCAACGCAAAATATACCCATATTAAAATATTTGATTTAATAAATCTTTTCATACCTCACCTATAACAAATAAATTAAATAACATAGTATCCAAGTAGTTGCAAACTTTTTGTCCGCCACCAAATATATAATTCCGTATAGAAGACTAACAATTAGATAAAACACACGTAAATCCATTGCAAGCACAAAGAAATCAATTAAACCAAATGTCAATAATGCAAATATTGCACCATAAGGAATAATGTATTTAGTTTTAAATATCATTTCAAACCCATTTTGAATACAAGAAATAAACATTATCATCAATATCATACGTACTGAATATGCAACCATTTCAGCGACATTACTTAGAAGTGTCATAACAGTAACGCGTTCGCCTAAAGCATATACTATTTTAACCTTCCAAGTAAGGCACGCACTAATTATAATCATAGGCAGTATTGTAATCACAAATAATACTACGGCTTTCCAAAGATTAAGTTCCTTTCCTTTAACTTCTTTAGGCGTAAAAATTTGAATATCCAACTTTTTGCATACAAAAATAATCAAACCAACTTCAACACCCCAAACAACAGCGCCTATTAAATTAACAAACATATTAACCAAGTTACCATAATAAATATTGTCAAATATAGGAATAAATAATTTAGCCACCACATTAGAATAAAGGCACAATAAAATCACAGATGCCAGCACAAAATATTTAATACACTTTTTATCTTTAACTATTGTCATTGCAATTACCCTTTAACATATAAATACTTTATAGTAATTATATCACTACTTTATTAAAATCTCAACTAATGTAAATATATTTATACTCAAAAATTGTAAAATTTTAATCGTATTATATCAAAAAAAAGAAAGCACGTAACATTACGTTTAAATGCTTTCTTTGTGATTTTATTTAATTATTTAATGGTGATAATACCACTTTGTTTTGTTTTAACGATTGCTTAACGTCAATAATTCGTTGATTGCTAGAACCTCTAAAGTTTAATGTAATCTTTTTTAATTCTCTATCAAAGCGACCATCTACTAGTATATCAATATTTTGCAATAGTTCAAGTGTATGTTCGCAGTTAGGATACGCGCCTTCTTTTAACAACTCGTCATCAAATCTAAACCCTGAATATGCCCAAATTGTTTTGTTAGGATACATTGCACGCACCTTTTTAACAAACGGAAGTAGAACAGCTTGATTTTTAGGTTCAAATGGCTCACCACCTAACAATGTTAACCCATTTACAAAATTTGATTTTAAATTATCAATTATAAACTGTTCGGTTTCCTCAGTAAAAGGCTTACCATATTCAAAATTCCAAGTTTCAGGATTAAAACATTCCTTACAATGATTAGTACAACCCGACACAAACAAACTTACCCTTATTCCTTCACCATTAGCGATATCGTTAAGTTTAATATTACCATAATACATTATAAGTGCAATACCCTATCTTTAATTTCGGCGGTACGACCTTGATTCCAAAATTGTGAACCTATATATCCACAAGTTCTACGTGCTACATTCATTTTAGTTTGGTCACGGTTTTTACAGTTAGGGCATTCCCAAACAAGTTTACCATCATCATCTTTAACTTGGATTTCACCGTCATAACTACATACGTGGCAATAGTCACTCTTAGTATTTAATTCAGCATACATGATATTATCATAAATAAATTTCATAACTTGCAATACAGCCTCAATATTATTTTGCATATTAGGTACTTCAACATAACTAATTGCACCTCCAGGGCTAAGCGCCTGGAATTCGCTTTCAAGTGCCAACTTGCTAAATGCGTCAATAGGTTCAGTGACGTGTACGTGATATGAATTAGTTACATAGTTCTTATCACTCACACCTTCGATAATACCAAAACGTTTTTGCAAACATTTTGCAAACTTGTAGGTAGTACTTTCAAGTGGAGTTCCGTATAATGAATAATCAATGTTTTCTTCCGCTTTCCACTTCTTAGTATATTCATTTAATTTTTCAAGTATCTTAATACCTAAAGCCTTACCCTCATTTTCGGTCAACTTCTTACCTATTAAAGCATATACAGTTTCCCAAAGTCCTGCATATCCAAGTGATATAGTTGAATACCCTCCATGAAGCAAGCTATCAATTGTATCACCAGCTTTTAATCTTGCAAGTGCACCATGTTGCCACAATATTGGAGCTACGTCTGTAATAGTGCCTGTCAATCTTTCATGACGGCATTGTAAAGCTCTATGACACAAATCCATACGTTCATCAAATATTTGCCAGAACTTATTTATATCACGCTCGGCTGATAATGCTATATCTATCAAGTTAACCGTTACAACACCTTGATTGAAACGACCATAATATTTAGGTTTATTATTTTCATCAACCCAAGGAGTTAAGAAACTGCGACAACCCATACAAGTATAGCAATGTCCATCACCATTTTTATCTATCTTAAGTTCCTTCATCTTCTTTTCCGAAATATAGTCAGGAACCATACGTTTAGCAGTACATTTTGCTGCCAACTCAGTTAGATAATAGTAAGGACTATCTGGATGAACGTTTTGTTCTTCCAACACATAAATAAGTTTAGGGAATGCAGGGGTTACATAAATACCTGCTTCGTTTTTAATACCCTTGTGACGTTGCTTTAATGTTTCCTCAATTAGTTTTGCAATATCTTTCTTTTCTTGCTCGGATTTAGCCTCGCCAAGATACAAGAATTCAGTAATAAATGGAGCTTGACCATTAGTTGTCATAAGTGTTACCACTTGGTATTGAATAGTTTGTACACCATTTTGAATTTCCTTATCCAAACGCTTTTCAACAATGCGGTGCAACAATCCTTCATCAACGTGACCACATGCTTCCATAAGTTCCTCGCACACTTGACGTCTAATCTTTTGACGACTAATATCAACAAATGGTGCAAGATGTGCAATACTTATACTTTGACCACCATATTGCGAACTTGCAACTTGTGCAACTATTTGAGTTGCAATATTACAAGCAGTACTAAATGAATTTGGCTTGTCAATCTTAGTTCCACTAATAACAGTTCCGTTTTGCAACATATCTTCAAGGTTAACCAAACAACAGTTGTGCATATGTTGTGCAAAATAATCCATATCATGGAAGTGGATTATACCTTGCTCGTGCGCTTCAACAATATCTTGAGGCAACAAAAATCTTTTTGTAATATCCTTACTAACTTCACCCGCCATATAGTCACGTTGAACACTATTAACGGTAGGATTTTTGTTAGAGTTTTCTTGCTTAACTTCTTCGTTATTAACTTCAATTAACGATAAAATTTGTTGGTCGGTACTATTTGCCTTACGCACCAACGCACGTTTATATCTATACGTAATGTAGTTTTTAGCAACATCAAAAGCACCCACCTTCATAATTTGATGTTCAACTAGGTCTTGAACTTCCTCAACATGAACTGCTCGACCTACATTTTCACAATCCCTAACCACTGCGCTTACAATATCACCAATTTGAGCCTCAGTTAAACGTTTGCTTGCTTCATCAATCGATAAATTCGCTTTTGCAATGGCTTGACGTATCTTTTCACCATCAAATTGCATTTCCTGTCCACTACGTTTAATAATTTTCATAATTTTCTCCTTTTGTTTTATAAAGTTTTGATAAATTCTTGACTTTACACCCCCATTATAGTACAATATTTTTAAATATTACGTTGTTTTTCCAACGAAATGGAGGAATTTTATGGAAATTTTAAAAAAGATGCAAAACTCTAAAATTTTTGATGAAATTAGCGAAAAAGACATAAAAGCACTCCATTTTTGTTTCAAAACAAGGGTTTTTAATGTCAAAAAGGGTGAAATTTTAATTGATGAGGGTGAGCCTTTTGAAAGTATAGTTTTAGTATTAAATGGTCACCTGCGAAGCGAATTAAATGACTATTATGGCAATACATCAATCCTTGCCGATTATAGTAATGGTGAAACAATTGGCGTAGAGGAGGCTTTTACGGATAACAACATAGCACAATACACTTTAATCGCCATTGAGGATACACAAGTGTTAACAATGAATAAGTATGCAGTTATGAAACCTTGTGATAATATGTGTCCTCGTCACACTCAATTTCAAAACAACCTTGTAAAAATAATATCCCAAAAAAATATCGAACTTATGCAAAAGTTTAACCATATTACCAAATCTTCTACTAAGGATAAAGTTTTATCCTATCTTCAATATGTAAGCAAACAACAAAACTCTAAATACTTTGATATTCCTTTCAATCGACAAGAACTTGCCGACTACCTATCCGTTGACCGCTCCGCTCTAAGTTTTGAACTAAGTAAACTAAAAAAGCAAGGTATACTCGACTTTACCAAAAACCACTTCATGTTGAAATAAATACCCAATACAAAAAATCCACTTCAATTAAGAAATGGATTTTTTATTTATACTATTTAAGATATTTTTTCAAATATTTACCTGTATGGCTTTGCTTTGATTTTACTATTTCTTCTGGCGTTCCGCTAGCAATTACTGTTCCGCCTGCGTCACCGCCCTCAAGACCCATATCAATAATATAGTCAGCGGTTTTAATTACATCAAGGTTATGTTCGATTACCACAACGGTATTTCCGCCATTAACAAAGCGTTGAAGTATATTAATCAACTTTTGAATATCGTAACTATGAAGACCTGTAGTTGGTTCATCTAGGATATACATAGTTTTTCCTGTATCACGTTTAGATAGTTCGGTTGCAAGTTTTAATCGTTGGGCCTCTCCGCCACTTAATGTAGTAGCCGATTGACCAAGTTTAATATATCCTAAACCAACATCATAAAGTGTTTGTATTTTAGATTTAATTGTTGGCAAGTTTTCAAAGAACACTAATGCTTCTTCCACTGTCATATCAAGTACATCATAAATGTTCTTACCCTTATATTTAACTTGCAATACATCACGATTATAACGCTTTCCTTCGCACACTTCACAAGGCACGTACACATCTGGCATAAAGTACATACGCAACTTTTTAACGCCATCACCATCACACGCTTCACAACGTCCGCCAGCCACGTTAAAACTAAACTTACCTATATCATAGCCTCGTTCCTTAGCATCTGGTGTTGATGCAAACAATTCACGTATTTTAGTAAACACGCCTGTATAGGTGGCGGGATTACTACGCGGAGTACGTCCTATAGGTGACTGGTCTATATTAATTATCTTATCAATCGCGTTACATCCAACCACTCTCTTCAAATTTGTTTCGTTCTTTTCACCATCAAGTTCATTTTTAAGTGCTGGATAAAGTATATCGTTCACAAGCGTGCTTTTACCACTACCACTAACACCAGTAACGCAAGTAAATATCCCAATAGGAAATTTAACATCAATATCCTTTAAATTATGCTTACGACAACCTTTCAATTCAATAAATCCTTTATCGGCTGGTCTACGAGTTTCAGGCACTTCAATCTTTAACTTACCACTTAGATATTGTCCTGTAAGCGAATTAGGGTTACTCATAATATCTTGAAGTGAACCTTGCGCTATAACATTTCCACCATTAACACCCGCAAATTGTCCAACATCTACGATATAATCCGCCTCTCTAATAGTATCCTCATCATGCTCTACCACAATCAAAGTATTACCCAAATCACGCAAACGTTTAAGAGTTTCAATCAGCCTATCATTATCGCGTTGATGAAGACCAATACTTGGCTCATCTAATATATATAATACACCCGTAAGCCCACTACCTATTTGTGTAGCAAGCCTAATACGTTGAGCCTCTCCACCACTAAGCGTTCCAGCCCTACGTGCCAAATCCAAATAATTTAAGCCAACATTTATCATAAATTGCAAACGAGCAAATATTTCGTTTAAAATTGGACGAGCAACCTTTTCCTCGGTTTTATTTAATTTCAATTTAGTTAAAAATTCATTCAAATCGGTTATCGACATTTCACTCAAGTCAGCAATATTCTTTTTATTTATTTTGACTGATAGTGCAATACTGTTTAAGCGCTTACCAAAACATTCAGGGCAAGTATCTTCACTCATCAACTTCATAATCTCATCTTTAATAAACTGACTTTGACTATCTTGGAACTTACGCAACAAATCAGGTACGACACCCGTAAACAATAAATCATCACGTGTTACAAATTGATGAAGATTAGTTTCACCTTGACTTTGGGCATCTGGCTCGCCATAAATAAGTATTTGGCGTACTTCCTTAGGCAAAGTATAATATGGCACATCAAGGCTAAAATTATATTTTTGCGATAGTTTTCGATATGCTTGACGGCTAATCTTTGAATTTTCAACATTCCAACCCATAATATTAAGTGCGCCCTCGTTGATAGTTAATCTATCGTTACGCACAATTGCATTTTCGCCAATCTTAACAACATAACCTAATCCGCTACATTTAGGACAAGCACCATCACGATGATTAAAACTAAATAACGTTGGTTCTAACTCAGGCATCGATATCCCGCAATCAACACAAGCATGACGCACGCTATAAAGTTTTACTTCTTCGCCATTTTGTACTAATACCAATCCGTTGGACAAACCTAAACATTTTTCAATACTTTCATTTAATCGTTTGTCAATATCTTCCTTTAAAACGATTCGGTCAACCACAACATTAATATCGTGACGCTTAGTTTTTTCCAAAACTATATCATCTTCAAGCAATAATATTTCGCCATCAACTTGCACACGCACATATCCGTCTTTACGTAGTTCATCAAAAACTTTTTCGTGAGTTCCTTTTTGCCCACGAATAACTGGTGACATAATCATTAACTTACTGCCTATTTCATTTTCCTTAACTGAATCTACTATTTGATCAATAGTTTGAGTGCTAACCGCCTTACCGCATTTAGGACAATAAACCTTTCCAATACGCGCAAACAATAGTCGTACATAATCATAAATTTCAGTAATAGTTCCAACCGTGCTACGCGGATTGTTATTAGTAGATTTTTGGTCAATTGAAATTGCGGGACTAAGTCCATCAATACTATCAACTTTTGGTTTTTTCATTTGACCTAAAAATTGACGTGCGTATGACGACAAACTTTCCATATATCTTCGTTGACCTTCAGCAAAAATCGTGTCAAAAGCAAGCGAGCTTTTGCCACAACCACTAACACCAGTAAACACAATTAATTTATTTTTTGGCAATACTAAATCAATGTTTTTTAAATTATTCTCATTAGCACCTTTAATAATAATATCTTCCAACATATTTCACCCAT
>JBKSMT010000052.1:0-4974 GCA_046881945.1 Clostridia bacterium | reverse complement strand
AATTCCTTACCAAATTCAATATTATGATAACGTACATACATTTTTGATTTAGCAACTGGAGCAATTGCGTCATTTAATGTTGTAGTATAATCCGAATTTACAAACATATTATCATAATAGTAACCTTCTGGAACCTCTGGCATTAAGAAAGTATCGTAATCAATTGATTGATTTTCAACCAAAGTTTGAGTGCAAATAGTTGAATTATCAATATTACTAATTAAATCAACTTGTAATGGTTTACCTTTATAGAATTTAGGCATAGCACTAACATCAACAATACTATCAACATCTTCCGATACTACAATAATGTATGCATACAATTTATCACCCTTATCAACTAATGTTTGAGTAACAGCCTCACCATATGCATCAAAAGTACTATTCTTAATATCTAAAGGATTGTGAACACTCCACGCATACTTAATATTAGCACCTGATACAATATTAGAACCACCTGTAGTAAGTTCGTCAATATTAATAGCATAATCGTCATCAGTATTGTTAACAAACTCATACTCATAGGCAACAATAAGTTTTTTATCCTCCTCGCCTGTATGAGTATAATCAACCTCAATCTTTTCGCCATCAATACCCTTAACTACTTGGCTAACTTCGCCAGCAACAAACGTTTGTTTACTAGCTTTAATTAGTTCAGGAATTTCCACCACGCTAACCTTTGGAGCTTCAGGTCTCTTTGATTTCTTTTTATCTGGTCTTAATATTAAGTACCAGCCAAAAGCGACACCGCCCAAAATCACTGTCACTAAAATAAAAATTAATAATTTTTTAATTTTTGCCATAACAATCTACCCTTTATTGTTAAAGAAAGTATACTATTTTTAAAATTTAATTGTCAAATCTTTTCAGCATATTAATATATTTTTTGTTAATTTAGTACATTTTAAGCATAAAAAAACAATATTTTAATAAAAGTTAGTAAAATATTCATTTTAAAACTACACCTTACTAAAATATTGCTTTAATCAAAACTAAATATCCAGTATTATTCTTCGACATTCCTCACAAGGAAGCATCCCAACTTGTTTTAATTTTTGAATAAAACTTAATGATTGCATCATTTGGCATGCACCACAACGATTATCCTTTAATGGTACAAATACTGGGAATATATTATCGGCACGCAAACTTTTGTATTTCTCATACATAACTTTATCTGCCACGGCTTCTAATTTTTTTATTTGTTCTTCTTTTTCAGTAATTTCAGGTATTACACTAGCTTGTTTTTCATCAATTTTCTTTTTTACTTGTTCTTGCTTTAATTTCATATCTCTCGATTCGCTTAAAGCCACGTTAAATTCACTTACAAGACGATTTGCCTTGTCGTTTAACTCCCTCATTTTTTGTTCCAATTTAGCAAGTTCACTAGTTAAATAGTTAGCATCTTCAACTAATATACCTATACTAGCAATACCTGCTGTTTCAGGCTTTTGTTTGCTAGTAATTTCGGACTTAGCATTAAGTTGCTCGTATCTTGCCATCATTTGCTCAAATTGCTTAGCAATTACGCCCGAAGCATGTTCGATATTAGTTATATTGTCACGAACTATTTTACGGTTTTCCTTTAATTGCTCGTACATTGCATTTTCAGGACCACTTCCTGATGATGCTTTCAATCTTCTAATTTGACGTTCTAATTCTTGAATTTTTAAAACATTTTTCATAATATTATCCTTTTTGCATTAAATTTTGTATATCTACTAAATTCGGCGTCCCCAATATCCGCCTTTACCATCACCCTTATCATCGTCATCTGACAATAATTTTTTAAGTTTAGATGGTTGACGAAGTTTACGTAATGCCTTGGCTTCAATTTGACGAATACGTTCACGCGTTACGCTAAATTCACGTCCAACTTCCTCCAATGTACGAGGATGTGAATCATCAAGACCATAACGCAAACGAATAACCTTTTGTTCACGTGGAGTTAATGTTTCCAGCACACTCATAAGTTGTTGCTTTAACATATTTTGCATTGCAACATCATGTGGTGATAATGCAGTTTCATCTACTACTAGGTCGCCCACCTTACTATCTTCCTCATGACCAATCTTGCTTTCAAGTGAAATAGGGTCTTGCGCAATACGTTGAATTTCTGCAACCTTTTGGACTGTGGTTCCAAGTTTTTCAGCAATTTCCTCTAAACTTGGTTCACGACCCAACTCTTGAGTAAGTTCACGTTCTGCACGACGTTGACGTGAAATTGTTTCAACCATATGCACTGGAATACGAATTGTATGTGCTTGATCCGATATTGCACGGGTTATACTTTGACGAATCCACCATGTACCATAAGTTGAAAATTTATAACCCTTAGTATAGTCAAACTTTTCAACCGCACGGCTAAGACCTAAGTTACCTTCTTGGATTAAATCCAAAAATTGCATATTGTATTTGTTTTGATAACGTTTAGCAATGCTAACTACAAGACGCAAGTTGCTTTCAATCAAGCGATTACGCGCATATGCTGCTTGCTCGCCACCTTCTTGCAATATTTTGCTAAGTTCCCTTTCCTCGTCTGCTGTAAGCAGAGGCAAGCGACCAATATCTTTTAAGTACATTTTAACTGGATCATTAACATTGATTTGACTAACAATATCATCAAATTCCTTATCATCAAAAGGTTCATCAGGTATTTCATCTATAATCTTGATGCCCATTTCAATTAATACCTTTTTAACATCTTCAACTTGCTCAGCATCTAAATTATATGCATCAAGTTTCATACACAAAACATCTTCCTTTATGCTATCTTGACCTTTTTTGCTTAATGCTTCCTTAATTGAAGTTGCAATTTCTTTTATATTTTTACTCATTATTTTTCTCCTTTAGTAAATTCATTATTTATTGCTTCCATTATCCAATAATTTAAATAAGTGTCAAAACTAAGTTTTGCATTTACATCAAATTTATCAACTGCAGTTATTAATCCCAAATTAGATATTTGAACTAAATCGCTTAAATTTATGTCTGTATGGCTAATTTTGTAGGCACATGCTATTAACAAAACTTCCTTTAATTGCGAATTAATTATATCCATTTTTAGTTTTTCGCTTGGATTTTGTTTGTATTGTTTAAGCATTTGAGTTGTTTTAGTTTTACAAGGCAGTTTGGCTAGCCTTAAGTCCTTGTAATATTCGGCAACATCATCAAACCATTCCTCATTAAATTCACCCATAAAATCTAAACCCAAACTCGCTTGGATGTGATTATTAAAATCTTTAGCATTGCTTATACCCAAACCTGCAAAATATAGATACTTTTCGTCAATATCTTCTTGATTTACACCTAATTTTTGTAATGTTTTGTATAAGAAATCAGTTTTATCAATTTGTATCATTTTATTTCCTTTTTTAACCTTTCAATTTTGTTATCAATATCTTTCATCATGTCTAAGTATTTGAACTTAAGTTCCAAATCAATTTCATGTTGGATGTCCAACTTTATTTTTTGCTTAATTGCTAATAATTCGTTTAACCTTAAACGTAATACACAATCATTTAAATATTTATCAAATACATCTTCCGGTGGAAATTTATAATTAATAACCTTGTCCCATATGCTATCCTTTTCGATATCAAAACATGAATAGATTGTTGAAATGTTTATATCTTGATTATTACTAACTTTGTCCAAAATATAATCAAAAACTTGTTTATATTCATCATCTTTATCAAACAAATCTACATAATCTTGTACATTTTTAGCCTTTTTATATAACAAACTTGCCAAAACGCAAATTTTTGCCATCTCTTCAAACGCGTTTGACTTAAGCTCTACATCTTCAAGCACTTCGTCCTTTTTGTACTCAATTCGTGAACCATGTAACGAATTCCTTAGTGCGTCAACTGGAACTTTAACAATTTCCTTTAACACTGATAAATATATTTCTTGCTCTGAAGTTGTAGATAATTTAGACAAATAATCTAATGCTTCATTTATATACTTGTTTTTATCCGTATTTTTGCTTAAATCATATTTTTTAGCCAAATCGATAAGTATAAACTCAATACAATCCATAGCATTAAATAGCTCGTCCAAAAAGGCATCTTTACCAAACTTTTTTACATACTCATCGGGGTCTTTTGCCTTGCTTAACCTTACAACCTTAACTTCCATATTGGCTTCTTTTAAAGTATTGATAGCCTTATATGTAGCGGTTTCGCCTGCGCCATCACCATCAAGGCATACTATGATATTTTTGCACAAATACGCAAGGTCACGTGCATGATTTGATGTAAGTGCTGTACCCATAACGCCAATAGCACTATTAACGCCTGCTTGATGGCAAGCAATTACATCCATTTGACCTTCAACAAGCACGATTGTATCAAGCATCTTTTGCTTTTTAAGTTCTCTTAAAAAGTGATAACCATATATTAATTGACTTTTGTTAAACACCATAGTTTGAGGTGTGTTTTTGTACTTTGCACGTTGAGGGTCATTACTTAAATCCCTACCGCTAAAACCAACAACCTCACCAAGACCATTAATTATAGGAAATGTTAATCTTGTACCATAAAAATCATACAATTTACCATCTTCCATTTTACCAGCAACACCGCTATCAAGCATTTCCTTGTCAGTAAATCCAAGTGTTCGCAAATGTTTAATTAAATGATAATAATCAAGCGATGCTCCAATTTTAAACTTGGCAACCATTTCATCACTTAATCCGCGGTTACGAATATAGTCAACATGCTTGTTTCCTTCAACCTTACTTAAGTTGGATATATAATAATCGCTTGTTGCTTTAAGCACAGATAGCATACGATCACGAGCTTGCTTTTTTTTGCGCATTTCATCATTATCTTCATACTCAGGCATTTGCATACCCGCATTTTTAGCTAGGATTTCAACTGCTTTAACAAAATCCACATCTTCAATCTTGCGTATAAATGATATTACATTACCACCTTCGCCACAGCCAAAGCACTTAAAAAACTGCCCATC
>JBKSMT010000051.1:0-4908 GCA_046881945.1 Clostridia bacterium | reverse complement strand
CTTGTTTTTTGTTTTATTATTTTATTTCTAATAATTTCAATAACAATTATAATCGCAACTAATATTAAGAATATATATATTAGCCAGTGTGTGAACTGCGGAAATATTACACATATAGTAGATATAACAATGCCCGCAACTAAATTCCCCAATAATGCAGACACCAGCGTTTGCCAAAAGTTAAGTCCAATTATTACCGCCATGCAAACCCCCATCCACACTCCAGTTAGCGGTAATGGAATTGCAACAAAACAAAATACTCCAAACATTTTAATCAACGTTCTTTTTAAACTCGATGAATTTTTCTTAAAATTATTTATTGTTTCAGTACTCAAAACTTCACTATCTGTATCAGTCTTATTGTCACTCTCCGTATATTTTTGCGATTGCTTTTTTAGCCGATTATCAATATAGTTAGCAAGCCCTTTAAATATTTTAGTTTTGCGTAACAATTTCATAATAGGAATAAATGCAAAATACAATCCCACAACTACTATACTACAACCTAAATATGCCCACCAAAATGCTTGCCATCTACCTAAAGCCTTTGCTCCCCAGAATGCCTTACTCATACCAAAAGGAATCCCTCCTTTAAGTTCCATAATAGGCACCATCGAAACAAATATTGTAGCAAGCACAACATTATCATTAAATATTTTGCTAAAAATCTCTCCTATAAGTCCTGTCATAAATCCCCTTTTGATATTTTTATATTTACTCCGCTTTTAGCATCCTTAGTACTAGATATTAAACAAATGTTAACCTTATTATTTACACAAAGCATTTCAATTTCTTTTGCCTCAAACTTATATTTATTAAGTAATACAATACATTCCGTCAGTCTATCAGCTGGAAGAACTAAATAAAATTTACCTTTAGTTTTTAACAACTGACTAGCCTTGTAAATAATCCCCTCTAAATTAGTTTCTATTTCGTGCCTACAAATAGCAATATCATTTTCTTGATTGATTTTTCCATTTAATTTAAAATATGGCGGATTACATATAATTATATCTAATTTTTTATCAAAATCATTTAAATTTAAATCTTTTAAATTTTTACATATAACTTTTGATTTGTTTTGCAAATTATTAAGTTGGATATTTTGATTTATAATATCACACATCTTAGGTTGTATATCATTAAAATAAATTTTATTAAATGGATTAATACTATATGCATATAATCCTATAACACCACAACCTGCACACATATCCAATACGTTATCAGTACTTTTAATATTACAAAACTTAGCCAACTTTATCGAATCAGATGTAAACTTATACAAATCCTCATCTTGATAAAGTTTTATACCGTTTTCAAAATTTTCCAACTTTAAATTAGCCATTATCGCGCCTTATTGATGAAAATTTAATTTCCTCTAAAGGATAAACTTTACGCTCCACCTCGTCGCCACGAACAAATTTAACTTCAACTTGCTCGTGCAAAATATCAAGCGATTGAACCTCTCCGTCACCATCTTCAGTAGATACTCGTTGGCCAACCTTTGGCATTTTAGCCATCATTTCAGCATAAAAATCGTCTTCATACTTTAAGCAACATAAAAATTTGCCACACATACCATTAAGTTTAGTAGGATTCAATGACAACCCTTGATTTTTAGCCATTTTAATAACAACCTTATCAAAGTCATTTAAAAATGCTTTACAGCAACACTCTCTGCCACATATGCCTATTGCCCCAATTTGTTGAACTTGATCACGACTCCCAATTTGATGCATTTCGATACGTGTTTTTAATTTAGTCGCCAAACTTTTAACAATCTCCCTAAAATCAACACGACCCTCAGAGGTGTAGTTAATAATAACCTTTTCCCTATCTAGCGTATATTCAATTATTGATAGCTTCATATCAAGACCAAAGTTATCAATTTCATCTTTTACCGCAGAGATTAAGCTTTTAGCTTCTTGAATATTATCTTGAGCTGTTTTAATATCGTCATTAGTTGCAACACGCACCAAATCTAAAGGCTCTGGAGCCTCACCGTCTTTATATTTTATTACAGTTGCCAATTCCAATCCTCTTGATGTATTAACAACCAGTTTAGTGTGATAATCAAATTTTTGGTCAGTTGTATAGTACAAAATTTTAGGATTATCGTTAAATGTAAGTCCTACTTGCATAAATATTTCTCCTTTAATATATTGTAGAATAATTGGTCAAGAACGTAATTATAATTAACATTTGAATCAACCTTACGTATTGCTTCATCAATTAATTTTAACATCTTTATCATTACTTGAATTTTGAAATTAGTTTGAATATAATTGATAACCTCCGCACCAAACAAACCTTGAGTACTAGTTAACGCGCAATTAATTGCATTAAGCCATAGATTTAAAAACTCTTTTTTGTTTTCAGTCCTTAGTTTAAGTTTAGCAACAATATTAGGTATATCCGCACTAGATTTTAAATCAATGATAGATTGCTCCACCATCTTTAAAATTTCATCGCTTTGAGTTGTGCTGTATTTTACAGCTTCAGTAAGCGTAATATTACAATGAACAAACTTATCAATATTAATACCTTGCATTTTTAAATCGCATGATAAATTTTCAAGACTTATTTTAGGTACATAGTGCTTAGTTAATCTACTTCTAATAGTTGGCAACAACTTTTCAATATTAGTACAGGTTAGCACAAACACCACTTGCGGATTAGGTTCTTCCAACGTTTTAAGCAACTTGTTTTGTGCGGTTTCGTTAATGCCTTCAGCATTCGTTATAAACACAATCTTATATTTATATAACATAGGTTTTAATTGTACATTATCAATCAAACTCTCAATATCTGCCACCTGCAAATTAGGTTTATCTAAAATCAACATGTCGGGATTTTTATTTATTTCAACCCTTTTACAAGCATCACAAGTAAAACACGCTGATTTACCGCAAAAAATTGACGCAATAAAAACCTTAGCAAGTTCAATATTTAACCTCTCATCTTCGCCATAAAATAAGTATGCATGACTAGGCGAAACAATATCTTGCTTAATATTATTAAATATCGCTGTATCCTTAATTGCTTGTAACATATTGTTATTATAGCACACTATTGCAAAATTTTCAATTAAAACCGCAAAAATAAATTTATCTTTATTCTGTTTATTATAGTAAAATATAATTCCACATATAAAACAATAATTAAAAAAACTTCCTACTAAATATAGGAAGTTTTAAAATTAACCACGAAGACCTAATTTCTTCTTAATAGCACGACAACGTTCGATATCTTCTTGTTCCAAATATCTTAATAATGCACGACGTTGGCTGTTCATCATTTGAAGACCACGAGTAGAGTGTTTGTCTTGCTTGTTGTTCTTCAAGTGTTCAGTTAAGTTGTTGATACGTGCAGTTAAAAGTGCAATTTGCACTTCAGTAGAACCTGTGTCGTTTTCGTTCTTGCCAAATTCAGCAATAATCGCTTTCTTATCAATCATAATTACTCTCCTTTTATAAATTCGCCTATAACCTTGTGAGAATCGAGTAAATTTCACCACAACGTCAAGGTACTTTTATATAATAGCATATAAAAATTATTTTGTAAACCCCTTTTACAAATTTTTAAAATTTATTTTTTTATCCATATATTTTTTATTGACAAATTTTCAGTTTAGATTATAATGTTAGCAATTTAAATATTAGGAGGAACTTTTATGAAAATTTCAATCGAAGCAACAACCCATGAAGGCTATATTGCGCCTAAAAGCGAATTTGATAGTTTAAGCGGACATGCAGCAGGCGTGTGCTATATGCCTGAAAATTTTGAAGCACTACGCAACGAACCTATTGACCGCACTTTTAAACGTGTTAATCGCACCAAGGTTCAGCAACACCATAGTGTGTTTGGTCACCCTTACATAACACTATCGCTTGAAGATATACCTAAGGGTCTTGCAATGATTTTAAACAATGAGGGCGCATATAATACTAGCGAAAAGTCTGCAAGATATACTAAAATGGTGTTAAAAGATAACGAACAAAAATTATATGATAAGTGGTTGGATATTTATAAAAATTTAATTAGAGATACTTATCAAGATAAATACCCTCAAATATTTACAGAACAAAAAATTGAAAAATTAGCCCAAGAAAATGCGAGATATTTAATATCTGTATTCACTCCAACATCTATGGAATACACAGTTAGTTATCAACAATTAAATTATTTATATCAAATGTTTAACAACGAAATTAATAATAATGAAAGCAATGCATTTATTACCGCACTAAAACCTGCAATGAAAGATTTTTGCAGTTGTATCGAGCAAACTCCTTATATTGACACAGATATTGCACGTGGCGTTGACAACAAAAATCGCAGGCTTTCACTTATTGGCAATATGATTAAGCCTGAACAATATTTTGGAGATGTTTATAGCGTAAGTTACGAGGGTACTTTTGCCCAACTAGCACAAGCTCAACGTCATAGAACTATTGACTACAATATGACATTACTTGATGAACCAAAGTTTTACGTTCCGCCCATTATCCGCAAAAGCCAAGAATTAACTAATGAGTGGAAATCCGATTGTGAACAACAAGCATCTATCTTTCCACAAGGATTGCTTATTAATATTAACGAGTTTGGCAGACTTGACTGGTTTATCCAAAAAATGAAAGAACGCAAATGCACATTTGCCCAACTTGAAATCGCACAACAAACCGATTTAATTTTAAATAAATATGTTGAAGAATTGCGTGCAAAAAATCATCCGCGTGCTGAAGAATTAGCCCTTTACACAAAGGGTTCTCGTTGCACTTTCCCTGACTATAAATGTCCTAACCCTTGCGGTTTTAAGGAAGGTATTAATGAAACTCGTTTAATTTAAAATCGTATATATTTTAGACATTAAAAAACTCTTATAGTAATTTATAAGAGTTTTTA
>JBKSMT010000050.1:0-2933 GCA_046881945.1 Clostridia bacterium | reverse complement strand
TATATTTATATGATAATATTTTTTTAATTGATTTGTCAACTTAACTAATAAAATAATTATTAAATTTTATTAAATAACAAAAAACAAGCCAAAATTAAGTATATTTTACCCAAGTTGACTTGTTTTAATTTAATTAATCTTTGGATTTTCGTTTAATTTTGCCACAAAGTCCTATTGCAAGTTGTGCTGGTATGCCCAAAAGGAATAATGTCCAAATGTTATATTGTAGAAGCGTTAAATATGCTGATAATATTAATGTCCATACTAAAGCAGATACCGAAAGTATTATTGATAACTTTCGTCCCCAAATACTACTAAAAATTACCAGTACCAAACTTGTGACAGGTAATGCCCATATCCAAACAATCCAGTAGTAGTGATCAAACATTATTTTAAAGTTAATATAAAGTATAGTGGCAAGTAGCCATATAAATAAGCATGAAAGCAAAGTTATAATAAGTTTGTTATTAAGCTCGGGCTTAGGCATGCGATATTTTGCTTTAACTTCATCGCTATGCTTGGTTAATATATAGTCCACATTAACATTATACATGTCGGCAAGTTGTTTAAGCATTAAAATATCGGGCAAACTTTCGCCACGTTCCCATTTAGAAATGGCTTTATCCGAGTAATTTAATTTTTCAGCCAACTCTAATTGTGTTAATTTGTTTGCTTTACGTAATTCCATTAAATTGTTTGCGATTGTGTTTTTAAATTCTTCCATACTGCTATTATACCATGCTTTTATATTAAAATCAAGCATTTTTTAAACAAATTCTACTGTTGGTAGAGTTTATTTTCATACTCTACTAATGGTGCAGTGGAATTCTACTTTAAGGAAATAATGTTTAGAGTAAAAAATGTTAAAAATGCTTTGATTTTTCAATAATAATTAGTATAATAACGATGTCGAAAAATGATGAAAGAGGAGAATGTAATGGCTGAAAGTGGAAAAACTATATATTATAGTGATGAATTAAATGATGATTTTTCAGGCTCAAAGATTAAGCCAAAAGTTATTGATGCAAACTACAAATATATTAGCAAAAACCCTATTTATAAATTTTTTAGTTTTATTGCTTATCGCATTATTGCTACACCTATTGCATTTATGTTTAAATGGTGCAATGGGATTAAATATGTTAATAAGCAAGTGCTAAAGCAATTTAAGGGTAAAGGATATTTTGTATACGCAAATCATACAAATATGGCTAGCGATGTTTTGTCACCTCATACTATAAGTTTTCCAATAAAAACATATATGATTGTTGCTAGCGAAAATATGAACGTGCCAGTGATAGGCAATGCAACTAAAATGCTAGGTGCTATGCCAATCCCTACAACTCTTGACGGTATGCGCAATTTTGTTAATGCGGTTGAAAAGCGTGTAGTTCAAGGTCATCCAGTAATAATATATCCTGAAGCACATATTTGGCCATATTATACAGGGATTCGTCCATTTAAATCTACATCATTTAGATATCCAGTTAAGTTCCAAGATGCAAGTTTTTGTTATACAACAACTTATCAACAAAATGGTAAAAAGAAAAAGCCTAAAATTGTAATTTACATTGATGGACCTTTTTATCCAAATAAGGAACTTGATATGAAAGAACAACAAGAAGATTTGCGTAATCGAATTTATAATTGTATGCTAGAACGTAGCAAAAATAGTAATTATCAATATTACGATTATGTAAAAAAGGGGTAACAAATGATAAATTTATTATTTACAGGTAATGATAAAATTTTTGACGGATTAAGTATTTCGTTAATTTCGATTGTTAAACATTGCAAGCAACCGCTAAATGTGTATGTGCTTACAATGGATTTGCATGAACTTAATCCTAACTACAAACCTATTGAACAAAAACAAATTGATGTTTTGGAGCAATATATTAAAAAGATAAATGCAGATAGCAAAATTACATTAATAGATGTAACCAAGTTATTTAATGATAAAAACAAAGATTCGGCTAATATGGAAAACTCATATTCACCATACGCGTTTATAAGATTGTTGGCAGACGAGGTTACTGAAATACCGGATAAGGTGTTATACTTAGATATCGATATCGTTGCAGGCGGAGATATTAGCGAACTTTATAACTATAATGTTGAAGATTATGATTATGGTGCGGTTAAGGACTATTATGGTAAAATATTTATCAATCGTAAATACATAAATTCAGGTGTTATGTTGCTTAATATGAAACGTATACGAGATAATAAAATATTTGCCAAGTGCCGACATTTAGTTAATACCAAGAAGATGATGTTTCCAGACCAATCGGCATTAAATAAGTTTGCTACTAAAAAATTATTCTTGCCAAGCAAGTTTAATTCGCAACGTCGAGATAAGGATAGTGATGTTATTAGGCATTTTTGCAAAAGTATTAGATGGTATCCATATTTTGGCAAACAAGATAAATGCTGTCAACCAATGTCGAAATGGTTTAGACTATTTCATACAATAAATGTTAAACCATGGAACGTAGAAGGTATGCACAATAAGCTTAAATGTTATAAATATGACGATATTATTGAACAGGCAATTAATCTAAAACAAGGTTTAGAACTTTAAACAAAGGAAGTAAATAAAATGGTAAAAAATAATAGATTAAAAAATGAAATAAAATGGAGAAATTATATAATGAAAAATAATAAGAAACAACACGTGCCAGTGTTTTTTGCAACAGATGATAATTATGTGCCATATTTGGTTGTGTCGATTAGGTCATTGATTGATAATGCGTCGACTAACAATTCATACATGGTATATGTATTAAATACTGGTTTAACTACTGAAAATAAACAAGTGTTAAAATCAATGGAAACTGCAAATGTTAAAATTAACTTTGTTGACTTGACTGAAAAAATCAAGGATATATATTCTAAATTAGAGGCTCAATTAAGGGATTATTATTCACCAT
>JBKSMT010000049.1:0-12620 GCA_046881945.1 Clostridia bacterium | reverse complement strand
TTTTGTATAAATACTTTCAGGAGTTCCTACTATTGTTGGACAACCATCATCATCAACATTATTAATAGCAACTTCTTGAGCTTCAATTACAAATTGACCTTGATCATTAATTGCTACTGCAAAAATTGTAACTTTTTCTTGAGAAGTATAATCAGATCCTAGTTTAATAGATGTTTTACCATCAGCCATTGTCAATTCGTTAATAGCAATATCAACAACTTCGCCAGTAGCATTATTACTATCCTTTAATTGAGCTAGGAAAGTATCAAAATCGTAACCATATTTTTCGATATAATCAGCTTTTCCAGCAGATACTTTTGTTATATAAGTATTTAATGCAGTCTTAATATCAGATTTAGCGCCATAGTAATAGAAAGTTCTAACTTGAACACGTGCATCAGCAACCATATTCTTGTCAGCAGGTTCTTCCTTAGCTGTTGCGCTAGAAAATTCTAATTCAGCATTAGGATTAATTACATCGTTAATTGTTGGGAAGTTGATTACAAGGTTTTTATCAATATTATTAGTCAAGTAATCAACGTCAGCAATCTTAATTGTATACTTAGTAGCAGTACGTTCAGTATTGCTTGTATTTTTATCCCTTACTGAATATACAAGTTCAAAACTCATATTAGCATAATCGCTTGGAACTTTACCATTAGTTGAAGGGAATTTAAATGTTACACGTTCGTTCCAATTAGTATTATCTTCGGTTAATGCAGCGTTATCAGATGCCTTATCAATATCAAATGTCAATCCTGAACCGTCGGTTGCTACCAACTTACGAGTAAATGTAAGGTCAGCATAATCATCTACATAGTCCTTAGCGTAAACTGCAGGAAGTTCAAAACCACCATAACCAACTTCACTAGGGATTAGATATTCAGCGTCAGTAATTACATCATCTTCCCAATTATCACCAGATATATCATAAGTATCAGCAAAAGTGATATAATAAGGTTTTTTATCATTTACAGTAATTGAAGTTGTTTTGCTTGTAGCAGTATTTCCAAAAGCGTCAGTAACACTATATTGAATAGTATAAGTACCATACTCAGTAAATGTGTACACATATTGGTTTGCATTAAGTGTAGCATACACTTCGCCACCCTTTTTAATTGTAATCACATTATTAACTTCAACGCTTGATTTATTATGAGTTTTGTCGGTAACGTTAGCTGTAGGGAAAGTTGTAGGAGCACCAACTTGATAGTTAGTAATTGCATTATGAGTAACTTCTAATTCGGCCTTAGTTTCATAATCTCTTTCAACCTTTACAGTAAATGTCTTATCAGGGAAAGCGCTAACCTTTGATACATATTTAATAATATAAGTATCGCTAGTTTCACTATCTTCAAGTGTAGGAGTAAAGTAAATATTGTTATCCTCGCCAACACCAGCCTTAAGCACGCTAGCAGTCACATCACGACCACTGTTCGTAACCTTAATCTTACCTGAAGCAATATCAGCCTTAGTATAAAGGATAGGTTCGTCTTCATTTAAACTATTATTAATCTTTGGTAATGGTAAAATATGTTCAAATCCAACCTTTGTTACTGAAGGGATAATATTTTTAGCTGTATTTTCAGCATTAAATTCCCAACTATAAGCAATACTCTTAACTTGAACTTGCTTAGCTTCAGAATAATAAGTTTTGTTACCATCTTTAACTTTGTATTGAACAGTATATGTTCCCTTGCCCAACTTATTAACCTTAAGTGCACTTACTGGAGTTGCAGTATCATTTTCAGCAATTGCATTACCACTAGCATCAAGCATAGTAAAGTATTTAACTGGAACTTCAGTTTCGCCGTCCATAACCGTGATTACATTGTCGTCCTTATCAACAGTTGCACGTGTATCACAATTAAAGAAATATTGTGTTCCGCTACGATCAGTAACAGCAACATACTTTTTAGCACTACCAGTAGCTCCACTAAATGTAGGCATAGGTATAATCAAATCCTCACCAGCTTCAACAGTATCTGTTAGGCTAGAATTTGAAATTGAAATTGTTTTAGACCTAGTGTCCGCTTCTTCCGCGCTAGCAAAATCAATTGCAGGATTAAATACTGCCATACATGCAATGATTGCAAATGCGAAGATAAAGTAAATAAATTTAGATAATTTTTTCATTGATAGTCTCCCATTTTTTGTTTAACAATGCTATTGTACTTAATATTTAAATTTTTGTCAACGATTTTTCGACAAATTGACCAAATTAAATTAATCTTTTTTTGCATTGATAATATTCGTAGTTTGTTTAGTGTTGTAAATTATTATTAGCCGAATTATAACTAGTTTTGTCGAAAAGTCTATTTAGCCAAGTTTTGACAAAATATTTAAAAAATAATCAGGTAATTCAGCCTCAAAACTCATTAGTTGATTGGTAGTAGGATGAATAAATTTAATTTTATAGGCAAATAACAGTTGTCCATTATGTTTAATCTGCTTGTCTATACCGCCATAAAGTTCGTCACCAACTATTGCATGATTTAAACTTTTTAAATGTGCCCTTATTTGATGAGTTCTACCAGTCTTAAGCACACACCTAAGCAAAGTATAGTGTTCGTATGACTTGTGAATATAAAAATCGGTATAACTATATTTGCCATGCGCCTCATCAACCAAAGCCATTTGTTTGCGATTATTATGATTACGTCCAATGTAGCCCTCTACACTAAAATCTTGTTTAATACGCCCTTTAACCAGTGCAAGATATTCACGATTAAGCGTTTTGTCCTTTAACTGTGCTTGTAAAAACTTATGCGCATGATCATTTTTAGCCACCAGCATAAGCCCTGCCGTATCTTTATCCAGCCTATGCACAATACCAGGACGAGTAACCCCATTGATACTACTTAAATCCTTAACATGATACATTAACGCATTTACTAATGTTCCGCTTTTGGTTGTCGAGCAAGGGTGTACCACTAAACCCGCCTGCTTATTGATAACCAAAAGATCTTCATCTTGATATATTATATTAATAGGTATATCCTGAGCCTCGGTCGATATAGTTTCGATAGGCGGAAAATCCACCACCACTTCATCATCAACCCTCAACTTATATCCAGCCTTTACACATTTACCATTAACCATAACATACTTATCGTCAATCAAGGTTTTGATATATGAGCGTGTACAATCCTTAAACCTATCAGCCAAAAACACATCTAACCTAATATTAGCGACATCACATTTAATTTTTTCCATTGCTATCCGCCTTTTTCGATAAGAATATAAAATGTACACACATCAACACTGCACCAATCACAATACAGCAATCGGCAAAGTTGAATATAGGGAACGTTTTCCAAAAGTCAAACATAATAAAGTCACGCACATAACCTAGCATAATGCGGTCAATAAAGTTACCAACAGCGCCCGCCACAATCAAACTAAAACCAATAGTATACACTTTTGTTTTGATTTTTAGCATTAGGTCAACAAAAACCAAGCATAGCACAATAACTATACTAACAACAATTAAAAAAGTTGTGCTTTTGGAAAAAATTCCAAAAGCAGCCCCAGTATTGCCTCCATTAGTTTGGAAAGCGATTAAAAAAGGTATAATGCGTATATATTCGATGTCGGCAAACACTTGCTTTGTAATCAAATCCACTGCCAAAGCCACCGCAATAATACACACCATTACAATATACTTAGTATTAGTTTTCATTTTAGTCCTTTTTGTCAGGTGTCAAAATCTTTTTACCCTCAGGTGTTAATATAAAACTATCGTCCTTAAAACGATGAATACTTCCGTTAAGTCCATATATAGCACCGCTAATAAAATCCAACACGCGTGTACGGTCCTCATCGCCAATTTTTTCAAGGTCAAGCATAACCGATTGATTTTGCCTTAAACTATCCACCGCATTTTGAATTTCCTTCATAGTACTAGGCGCATAAATAATAAGGTTATCACGCATACCCCAATTTAATGTTTCGGGCTGAAAATTATCACGCTGTGGAGCTTCAGTAGTTTCAGTTTGCTTAACGTGCATATTAAAGTCAGCGTATTTATCGTCAACAGGTTCTTCTACCACAGTTTTAGATTTCTTTTTGGAGTCAAAGCCTAACCCCTTCATTAGCCAATCACCAAATCCCATAATCCACCTACTCTTTATCCTTATTATCGTTATCTTTAAATAATTGCTTTTTTAATATCTCGTATTCCTTATCACTAGCCAACTTAAACTCCTCGTTAACTCTAGCATAAATATCAATAACGCCTTGAGGACAATTTTTAGCCTTAGCCTTTTCCAACATCTTGCCCGAAATAACAATAGCGTTAGCCCTTGTGTAATTAATGTTAGACATTATAATCGACTCAATAACCTCAATGCATTTACTTTCAAATTCTTTTTTATTAAGTTCCATACACACCTCGCTTGTATATATTAAATATATAAAACTTTTTAACTTTTGTCAATAATTTTATAAGTCATATCCAAATTTTTATCACAAATAATCATTTAAAGCATACAAAAAAGGCAAATAGTTTACCTATTCGCCTTTTTAATTGAATCAATATATCATACTAAGTCAATTTAACATAATGACATTTAGTGCCACCTGCATTATCAGGTACCCAGATATAATAATTTGTATAAACATTTTCCCAGTTCCCTGGCTCTGTTTCACTTCTGTTAGCACGATATATATCGCCATACTTCTATTTTGCATCTGACACTCCAGGATTCGAAGCATATGCTGTTGCAAAGTTATAGTATACACCATTCTTTAGATACAACAAGTCTTGCCAGTTAGAATCCCAGTTCCCAGGGTCTGAAGTTTCCTTTGCTATTGTATGGAATACACGTTCCATCTTTAAAGTTCTAGTGTAAGTAATTGCACCATACTTGTATGCGTACGTGATGTAATAATAATCTCTTCCAGTTTCAGTTGCTTTAACCACATTAATTGTATAACGATTTATTATAGAATTACTACTAATTTCCACAGGTTCATCATTATATTCAATTAATCCCAAAAGTTCCTTCTTTAGTTTGGTATTATTATTAATATCATCTCCGCTTAAGGAATCATTTCCAACCATCGCTTCCTCAAGCATAGCATTAGTATAAAGTACACCATCAGCATTACACTTATCTCTATTAAGATTAATAGGTATAGTAATCCACAACTCAATCTCACGAGTAACTGTATGATTATCAGCAATATTATCAGATTGTTCAGTTGATGTAACCGTCATTAATAATTTTGCAGTTGATGTAACTTTATTAAGATTTGATAGTGTAATAATCGAATCTGACGGACTATATTCTATACCCAAACCTGAGCCTTGATATGCTTCTACAATACTTGTAACCTCAACCGTTGATGCAGGATTATAAAATCTTGATTTTTTATAAATTCGTTCTAAACGATGAGTTCCATTCAATCCATTAACATATCCATAACACTCGTCATCAATCATTTCATACATATTAGCATCAATATTCGTTCCAGTGGTCGACGCCCAATAAATTGTACCAACAGCTTTTTTAACCTCAGTAATATTAGGTGCAGTAGTTGCAGTAGGATACTTTGTTTTCAAATTATAATAAGTATCACCATCTTTATATAATAAAGCGGTCCAATTGTCAGAATATAAAACTTGCGAATCATAAACTTCTATGTCGCTAGCTTTCCAGTACTTAGAATGTGTACCAAAATGCCAGGTTTGAATATAATCAGCAATATTAATAGTTGCTTTACCATCAGTAATAGCAGTTCTCTTTGGGGCATCAGTCGTTGAGTTGGCTAAAATTTCGGTATCATCAATCGGTGCATTAATATAGTAATCACCGCCATTACCATTAAAGGTCATACTTAAAGTATTTCCCGCCAAAACATAATATTGTGCCTCAACTTTAAATACAGCATTACCACCACCAGCGGTAAATGTAACAAGATATAAATCATAAGAACTTCCATTCGTTCCAGATTTCAATCCTGGTTTTACAGATTTCCAAGTTACTTTTGTAACAGTAGCTCCATAAACAAATTGGCTAGCTTTAGTGAAATCAACATAATCCGAAGCAGTTTCGGTACCATCAGTTTTCCAGCTATCGCTAAACTCAATATCCCCCGTGTTAGCAGGAAGATGACCAGTAACACCGATAACATCTATCCAATACAAATCTTGGTTACCAATTTCGCTTTGCAAGAACAAGTTACGTAAAGGCATACTATCATAGTTCTTAATAGTTGTACCTGCAGTAATATGCCAATCATCTTCAACAATATTTCCGTTAGTTTCGTTTGAACGAACTATAAACTTCATATCCGCTTCATTATCAAATAATCGATTCGGCAACTTACCAGTAATTTTAATAACTCCATTAGCGTCATCAAAATTGTAACTAATCGAAGTAATTTGTTTTTGCACACCATCAATCTCAATCCAGAAAGTATATGCACCTCTAGTATAATAAGCATCTCCAATAAATTCAGGAACACTAACATCATCTACTGGTTCGTATTTTCCTTCAGCATCATTATATCTAAAGTAGTTTTCATAAGATGATTCCCAATCGGCAGGTTCTTCATCCAACAAAGTATACTCTTCTCGAATTGAATTAGCAACTGTATTAAGTTTATAATATTTATCGCTATCAAACGGCAATACTCCAACAGGAATATAAACCCCGTCATCCTCAATATAATATTGATAATATTTTGTATTCCAATCGGCAGGTTCTGTATTAATTAATTCTATCTTGTAATACTTATTTGGCTCATAAGTAGTTTCACTAGGTAATGAATTCCATTGATTGTTGTAATATCCAGTCGCATCACCCCAATCAGCAGGCGCAGTATCACCAGTAAGTAGAGTAATCTTATAATAAGACTTAGTAGTATCCCATTTCTTGTCAGTATTTGCAATTTGCAACATTCTATAACCAGAGCCATTTTTTTCATAATACTTTCCGCTAAATGCTTCGCTTACCCAATCAGTAGGTTCGTTTTCTAGTGTAGTAAATGCACTATACATACCATTACCTTCACTATCCATAATGGTAACAATATCTCCATAACCTTCAGAAGACCACGCACTATCTCCAAATTTTAAGGTTTGATTGTTTTTATATACTTCATTAACTTCAAGTTTTTCATGGTTATATACTTTGTAAAGTGCGTAATAGTAGTTTTCACTCGAATCATTATAACTAATAGTCAAACGAATTGCTACAATTTGATATTCCTTAGTATCACCAACCGACGCTTTAACTGTTGGCAGTTTGATTTTTATTTCACCATCAGTTTCCAGTTTGTCATGTATATCATTTGGAGCACCCCAATCCGAAGTGTTTTTAATAGTTTCAATATTCGTATTATAGTTAAATGTTTTGATTTGATATTTGATTAAAGTGTTTGATGTAACTTGTAGCAATTGCTTATTCATATCAGCATATAAATTATATCCCTCGCGATAAGTTACAAAAGCATAACTGTTAGACGTTGTTGTTTTATCTGTAATCCTTGAATTGCCTATATCTTTAATCAAACTAATTTCATCACCCGATTTCCAACCCTCACCACTGCCAGCATTTGGTTGTTTGCTATAGTTTGCGGTAGTATTATCGTACTTATGTACTTGAATAGTAAAGCGTTCAGCATAATCCATAACACCTTTGGATTGTACATATAAGTCAAATTGCCCACTTGGGTTACCAGTAATTTGTAATTTATAACCCTCATCAATCTTAATATTGCCATCTTTTACAAGGTCGCCAGTACAATTATCTATTGAGAATGTTAAATATGAAGTAACCTTGTCGATAGATTCGGCTGAGTGGTCAGTACCATTATAGAATGCCTTATCGGTAACGTTATTAATAACAAGTCCTGACGAATATTGCTCAAGTGTAACGTATAGGTTGTTATATAACTCTTTGCCATTTCTACTAATCTTATCGCGCATTAAATCGATAATTGTATGATTAGAGCCATCATTTGTATAAGCGTTAGTACCTAAATACAAATCAATAACCGAATTTTCATCTAACCTTGGATTTATTCCAATATTGAAGTTGTTATTAATTTCAACAACATAATATATTCTGCCTATAACCTTATTATTTCCACCAATAGTAGCCTTAACATCAAATATCAATGTGATAGTTTTTTGCGTATTAACTGCCGAGAAACCGATAGTTTTCTTATCGTTATTATACGACGCAAACCTAGTTGCATCATACGTAGTACCCAAAGGCAAGTTTGAAATAGTGCCATTAACCGCACCAAGATATAACAAGTTAGTATCCGTATACTCCTCAGCCGTATAATACTGTTTATTTGCCATAGGCTCAGTGTCTTTTGACTTAATATACACTCCGTCCTTGATTTCATATGCTGTTTTATTATTTAAAGCAGCTTGAATATTATTTGTAATCTTCGTAAATTTTGCCACACGTACACGTATATAATCACTATTATAGTTGTCGCTTAACTTGTAACCCTCAGTACCGCCATAGAATGATTCAGTTCCATTGCCAACTTGATTATATCCATACACTGTAGCAAAATTAGCAACAACAACTTCTATCGTTGACGAAACGCCATTGATTGTAATAATAGTTATTTCAAATACCTGTTCGGTAGGATCATTAGCCCCAAAACCTATAACTAATTTACTACTATAATTAGTAGCACCAGTATTATCTGCAACTATTTCATATTGCAAATCACTTGCGCCAGTAATCACAACATCAGCAATATATCCCGCACTAATATTAGGAATATATTTCAAATACGCCAATTCAACCACAACAGGAGTAGTTCCATCATTTGCGTCGTAGAATTTGCTAAATGGTATTGAAATATAGTCTAGGTTTCCTTTGCCAGTATCATTACCATCACCAATCCATGTTAATTGTTCGTTATAAGCAACGTTATTCAAGTCATGCTCAGCATCTGTCAGCATAAAGTTGTATTCAACTTGCACGCCCAAACTATTTGTGATAGTTAAAGTGTTAATAGTATTATTAATATCGTTTCCAGCAAATGACAACTCGCCCCCAGCAACCGATAAAACGTTTGCACCCGAAGTTGAGCCCTCAAATGTCAATTTGTTAGGATTACCAGTAGTAAACAAACCTACCGTATCCGCATTATCATAGCCATAATAGTCAACACCATTAAACTTAATACGTATACGTCCTTCATTAACAAACATTTCGTAATAACTATCTCTCTCATTATCGCTTGTCCACTTACTTATGTCATCAGCAGTAGGAGTTGCTTGTGTATAAGTATATGGCTCACTAGCACCACTACGAGTATAATATGTTTTACTACTATCGTATGCCGAATCTTTAGTTTGCATATATGTTGGAGCACTACTTCCAAATAAATGGTCATTTATATCGTGAGAAGCCTCTGCATCAGCGCCTGCTGTTAGTGTTGAACCCGCACGTACAGTTTCAAACTTGGCACCTTGTGTACGATAAACCGCATCAACTTCATAAGTATTAGGTAAAGTTAAATACAAACTATATGGAGCATATCCCACCCTTTCATAATAGGTATCTTTCTTACTCCAGTCAATATTAGCATCAGAAACAGAAGTATATGTACCAGCATCATAAGTATAATAAGTTTTTCCTAAAATTTGTTTAACGTCTTCTGTTTTTACATACTGAAGTAGATCAGTAGTATCATTAGCATAAACTATTGCATTTAATCGCAAATTCTTATCCAACGCGCTATGTACAAAGCATAGTACACCATCATCATCTAATTCGACATATTGAGCCAACTTGCCGTCGGTTTTTACAAAGTAGCAATCCTCAACATATGTTCCGTCATCATTAGTCAATGTAAATCCAACTTTTTCAAAATATTGAGTTGTAATAGTTAAAATACTTCCGTCATCGTTTTGTATTTGTATAAGTTTATTAGTTCCATCATCATAGATATGCACTTTCAACTTACTACCCACCGCACTTAAAGTTGTTTCCTTAATAGTTGTAACGCGGTCACTTGGAGTTTCACCATCAGTATAATCTTTTTTAATATTTGGTGTGTAAGTAATATTAATTGTTTTACTTATAACGTTTGGATATGTATCTTTTAATGTAACAGTCACACTCTCAGTATATGCGCTTAATGCTGAAGTAAATGTCAACGTATTGTTATCAGTCGACTTTGTAACTTTAGATGAAAGTCCAGTTATTTCAATAGTATCTGTAGTAATATTATAATTTTTTAATACATTATTATCTAGTGTAAAATAATTACTAATTTCACCTACGCTAAATTCAGTAGTAGATTCAAATTCGAAAGGTTTAAGTATTATACGTAATGAAATTACACCATTTAGTTTTACGTAGAATGTAGTTTCTTCGCTAACTGATTTATTTAATGTTAAAGTAGTTTCGCTAATACTCGCAATCTCAGTTCCTTTATCTCTATCTGAAATTTTACCATCTTCAACACTCAACCAAGGGCTATAAGGTTTTCCCCCGTCAAATATCGCTTCATTTATAGATGGACTAGTGAAGTATGATGTTAAATCTATAGTATTATAACCACCATAAACATACGCTAACTTTTCGCTTTCTTTTAATGTATATTCAAATAAATCTGCATTTATTGTGTCTACTTTGTTTGTATCTGGAGTAACTTCAATATCAGGCTTAGCAATAATTTTGTAATTACAAATATGTACTAAAGCATTTTCGGCTTGTACCACTACTGCAAATTCCATTTCTTGAATTACATTGCCTGCTACCACGCTCTCAGTGTTATTAGGTACGAATTCACCAGCGCTATATTCCTTACCGCTATCAAATGTAACATTGTTGCTATTAACCATAAATAAGTATACATTGCTGTAATCATCATTAATCAAATCAGATGAAATGCCCGCAACAATATTAATTTGATTAATTGCACTGCTTAAAATATCTACAAGAGATGTATTATTTATTAATTTCAAAGCCTCAGTACCTGTTTTACGAGGGGCAGGATGTCCATAAACGTTATTAAATTGATTGTTAGCATCAATACGTAAAGCGTAATAACCATACGCACCGGTATTACCTGCATAAACTTTAAATAATACAAATCCAGGATCAGTAAAGTATGGGTCAACATTGATAGTTGTTCCATCCATTGTAACTTTACTGCTAACAGTTCCTACAATATCCGAATACGAACTAGATACCGCCACCATTTCAATACTACTGATATTGTAATTTTTGCTAGTATCTTGTACAAAATGTATTAATGTATTTAAATCGGCACTCGACCTAACTTCGACAGCCTCAAACACATTAATTCTGCTATTATATGTGTAATAAGTAGTTCCACTATCATATGAAGTTGCACGTTTATAAGTTTTTGAACCATAGCATGTTATATTGTGCATTTGGTCAAGTGTAGCCAAGTCAATACTATCGCCCGCAAGCACCATATCATAACCAAACCTTGCATTTTGTATCCAGTTGGTTGCAGTAGTATCAATATTTAACCACTTACCAAAGTCTTCCTTATTATAGTTATCAACACTTTTGGCAATTTCTTCAATCGAAGCGTTAAATGTTTGTTTAATCTCATCGCTTGCGTTATCCACATTATAAGCAGTGTTGATGTTGACAACTGTGCTATTAGCTACAACTATTGGTTGATAATAGGTATAAGTTGAGCCGTCTTTATAATGCAATGTTACTGGAAGATTAATTGTATCCACATTTGCGTTTGAATTAAATGTAATATAGTACTCTCCTGCACTTTCCAAAATTGTGCAATTATCCACACGACCAAATGTAATACCACTAACTATATCTTTGTTGTTGGTATTTATATCATACAAATAATCAACATCATCATTAATCGCACCAGCATCTTCTGCTTGATACAATTTATATTGAGTATTTATAACAGCGGTACTATTAGCACTTAATTTATAAGGTTGTACTTGCATAGTGTAAACATCATTAGTTTTGATAACTACTTTATTATTAAATACTACTTCAGCCTTATACTCAAATTGATCTACAATTGTTGCATTATTCGATAAATCCTTACCATACCCATTGTATAGTAAATCCATTGAACTTATAGCACCTAATGGATTTGAACTAATTTCTAATTTAAATTTAGCCTCGCCAGCATCTAAATTAGTATCATATTTTACATATGTAAATTTTCCATTGTTATCTTTTTTATAGAAATCTTTTGTATTATCATTTTCAGTACCACTAAAATCCCCATCTGCACTATAAGTCTTTTTAAATGCATAAATATTTTTACCAGTACTATTAATTGATACGGCTATAATTTCATTATTATTAATAATATTTTCAAACAAATACGCATTTTGCTTACAATATATTACACTTACATTTTCTTGCACTGCGTGTAAGATGTTGTCGTCCACTTTTCTAGTTGCAACTACACTATTTTTAATAAGTGTATCATTGGCCATATCATAGTTATATCCACTCATATTTAGGCTAGTACCTATTAATTTGTAAGTCGTATCATTAGTTCCATCATTATATATTAATAATCTATCTAATGTATAGTATTGTACATTATTAACTTTTTCTTCTGCTAACACATATGTTCCACTTTCGTAGTAATAATAATCCACTCCGGTT